>NZ_KN389989.1:4823-71097 GCF_000213295.2 Capnocytophaga sp. oral taxon 329 str. F0087 | reverse complement strand
AGTAGCAAGAGCTTATGCGCACTTTTCGTTAGTAAATCTTTTCTGCAAACCTTATAATCCGACTACTAGTGCGAGTGACTTGGGTATCCCTTATATGTTAGCTTCTGAAACAGAATTAGACGGTAGATATAGCCGAGGTACTGTAGCGCAAGTATATGCACAAATAGATGCTGACCTAACAGCAGGCCTGCCGTTAATAAATGACAGCAACTATGAGATGCCTAAATATCACTTCAACAAGAAAGCTGCCTACGCTTTTGCAGCACGTTTCTATCTGTATTACCAACAATGGCAAAAAGCTTTAGACGCTGCTAATGTAGTACTTACTACTAATAACACGACTACTAAGAATATGCTGCGCAATTGGAAAGACTTTAGAGATGCTACTAAAACAGGTGGTACTGATATAGAGAAGTTTGCCATCTATTACACTCGTGAAGATGAGACTGCTAACCTAATGCTACACCCTGTTTATTCGCTAATTTCATCATCGTATTTTTCAACCTCTAATGCCAGACGATTTATTCACAACCACCGTATAGCGGGAGAAACTTTGGCTACTGCTAACCCTTGGGATAAACAAGGCAATTCGGGTAAAGCTAACTATGGTTATGAATTTTACTGGTTTACCCCTTTTGATGTGTTTGACAACAGACGTGATGCGGTAGTTTATGGTAAATTCCCCACTTTTAAAGACAGTAGTACTCGTACGATAATGATACCTTTTACTACTGACGAAACCTTATTGGTAAGAGCTGAGGCAAAAATACTCTTAGGTCAGTATGACAGTGCTGTAACCGACCTGAATATGTTTACCTCTAAATTTATTCAACAAACCACTATCAATGGCTATACGAGTAGCAATACTTTAACAAAGGACGAAATTATAGACTTTTATAACGGTATTGCCTACTCAGAAAGTACCGTAAATGGTGCTACCCAAAAGAAGCACCTCAATCCGTCATTCACTATCAGTAGCGATGGGGTACAAGAACCCCTATTGCACTACGTACTACAATGCCGCCGTGTACTAACCTTAGGCGAAGGTTTGCGCTGGCAAGACGTACGCCGCTACAATATAGAAGTAGCGCGCTACCAGAGCGATAACTCAAACCGAAACGATGCTACTGTGAAAGCTATATTGCCTGCAAACGATTTGCGCAGAGCTATTCAGCTACCTGATGCTGTAATAGGTAAAGGTATGCAAGAAAACCCAAGATAAAATAAAATATAAACTATGAAAAAAATACTATACACCCTTTTAGCCTTATCATTTTTAGGCTGTGATAATGACGATAAGCTCGCAGATGAGAGTGTTATCATTCGCAATGGAGAAGAAAGCCAGAGCTTGAACCCCCAAAACGATTTGGACAAGTATTTAGATGAGACTTTTGCCAAACCGTACAACATACAGATATTATACCGCTTTTTGGAGCGAGAAATCAGTAGGATTTATACTTATACCCCTACTAAATACAACAAAGCGATAGAGTTTGCTAACGTATTTAACTACCTATTTATAGAACCATACGTAAAACTGACCTCTAAACCCTTTATGAAAGAGCACTCGTTTAACACCCTTATACTGATAGGTGAACCCGCTTTCAACCCTACTGGTACCAAATTGGTGGGATTAGCTGCGGCAGGTATAAAAATACACCTAACCGATATAAACCACTTAGAGGCTAACAACATCTATTGGCTGAATGACAATATTTTGGCTACTCTTTACCACGAAAATGCTCACACTTGGCATCAGGCAAAGTTATACACTACTGATTATGAGAAAATATCAGCAAGTGACTACAAGAACGACCGCTGGGTAAACGAGTGGAACTTAAGCACCAAAAACTACCTAAAAGCAGGTTTTATAACTGCCTACTCGAGTTTTGACCACGATGAGGATTTCGTAGAGCTATTAGCCCGCTATATAGTGTATTACAACGCTTCTTTAGACTGCGGTTGTGCTACTACTAACCGTACTTTAGACGCTGATGGTGATGGTTTTGATGATGCACTATACAATGCTTGGAAAGCTAAATTTAGCAACTATGGCAATACCCTCACAGAATACTATACCCCGTATGAATCGACTAGCGTATGGGAAGAGGTACTAAAAGAGGCAGACAGAAAAATAAGACCTACTGAAACCTATACCGGTAAACAAAAGATAGAACAAAAAATAGCCATAATGAAGAAATACCTACAGGAAGAATGGAATATCAACCTTGATGAACTGCGCGCTGAAATACGCAGTCGATATCCATACGTAGCTGGTAAGACTTTTGATGGCGTACCTGTACAACGAAAAGATTTCACCCGATTAACCCGTTAATACAACAATGAAAAAATATATATTCTTATCATTATCATTTCTCGCCTTTATAAGTTGTAATTATAAGGAGGAGGAGACTTTTACAAAAAAAGCCTCAGAACGTACTGTAAATTCGCTCAATAGCTATAAAAATACTTTAGAGAACGACGGCTATTGGCTGCTAACTTACTACCCTGAACAATACCGCGTAGGGTATTGGGTATACCCCTATCAGCCAGAGGTTTTTGCTACTGACAAAGACTTTCCTAAATTTCATAGAAGTATAGGAGGTTATAACTTTTTGATAAAGCTGAAAAATGGTGAGGTAACCGCCTCATCAGAGGTAAGTTATACCAATGCTGAAGAGACTTCTTTCTTCACCTATGACATCACAGAAGGACCAACGCTTAGCTTTGACACTTTCAACAGTGTACTACATCATTTTAGGTTTGTATCGCCCACTTTTCCTAATGCGAGAGGAGGTGAAACTGACTTCATTATTCTGAAGTACGAAAACGATACTTTCACCTTGCGTGGTCGTACCTCTAATAATATTATGACTTTGAAGAAATTCACTGGAGATAGAGAAACCTTTTTGAACAAAATACGCGAGAATAGCAATGCTCTACAGTACAAAGGGCTTTCACCCATAAATGTAGGAGGTACTGAGGTAACCCTTAAACTCTTCCCCAGCTACCGACAGCTTACTTTTATATACGACAATAACCAAAAGTACGTACAATCACCTTTTATAATCACTGAAAAAGGTATCAAATTTTACGAACCTGTGAAGATAAATGGGGTGACCTTTGACGAATTTCATTTCAATGATGATAAAACAGCCTTAGTGACTGCTGATGGCAGTATTAGTAGTAACTTTGTAACCTCGGCTATCACGTTAAGCAGTAACGCTTCGTACATCACTTTTGACAGCAGTAATGCTTCTGACAAAGCAATCAATATGTTCAATAGAGCTAAAAGAGCTGTAGAACGGTCGAGAGATAAAAGTTATACTCTGTTAAACTACATTAGGTTAGCAAATGTAATGGGTAATGACCAAGCACAAACAGCAGGCATACAAGGTTATGTGGCAGAAAAAAACAACCTCAATAATACGAGCAGTGTATACTACGAAATGGACTTTGTGGGATTAGCAAATAACAACAATGAACAGCAGGTAGAAATACTGATAAAAGATATGCCTAATGAGGGAGACCCTGTTTACAAAAATAGTCTTTATTACTACCGCGAAGCAGAGCGATTATTCTTAAGTTTAGCTAAGGCTGGCCCTTATAAAGTGACGGTATATAATGATAATTATACTGGGGTGACAAGTGTAAAAGACCCTGACCTATGGTTTTACATATATACCCCCTAAAAAAATGTTAAAAATATTTTTTTGTTAGAAAAATAATGCGTACATTTGCACCGCTTTTCAGAGGGAAGACCCTTTAAGGGAAGACTGAAAACTATGAGTTTTGTAAATTACAAATTTCTAAATATAAGACATTATGAGTAATTCAAAAAAACTTGCTGTAGATAAATACGGCATCAAAAACGCTACCGTTCGTTACCAACTTTCAGCAGACGAACTACACCAAGAAACTTTAGACAAAAAATTAGGAGTAGAGGCTTCTTCAGGAGCTATTGCTATCAACACTGGTAAATTTACTGGTCGTTCTCCTAAAGACCGTTTCATCGTAAAAGATGACATTACTAAAGATCGCGTATGGTGGGGAAATATTAACATTCCTTTTGAACCTGAAAAGTTTGATAAACTATACGAAAAAGTAGTAGCTTATCTTTCAAGCAAAGAAATCTATGTACACGATGGGTATGTATGTGCTGACCCTAAATATCGTACTAATATTCGTACTATTACTGAACTTCCTTGGAGCAACCTTTTTGCTTTAAATATGTTCTTACGTATAGAAGATAGCGAACTTGCTTCTTTCAAAGAAGATTGGTTAGTAGTTAATGCTCCTGGTTTTGAAGCTGACCCTGCAGTAGATGGTACACGCCAAGCAAACTTCGCTATCCTTAACTTTACTAAAAAAATCGCCCTAATAGGTGGTACAGGTTATACCGGAGAAATTAAAAAAGGTATTTTCTCTGCTATGAACTTTGAATTGCCAGTGTTCCGCAACACTATGCCAATGCACTGTTCTGCTAACGTAGGTAAAGACGGTGATACAGCTATCTTCTTTGGTCTTTCTGGTACTGGTAAAACTACTCTTTCTGCTGACCCTAACCGCCACCTAATCGGTGATGACGAACACGGTTGGACTCCAGAAAATACTGTATTCAACTTTGAAGGAGGTTGCTATGCTAAAGTAGTAGACCTAACCGCTGAAAAAGAACCAGAAATCTTTGCAGCTATTAAAAAAGGAGCTATCCTTGAAAACGTAATTATGGATGATAAAGGTGTAGTAGACTTCGCTCGTACTGATATCACCGAAAACACTCGTGTTTCTTATCCTATTTACCACATCGCTAATATCCAACCAGGATCTATAGGACACAATCCTAAGAACATTTTCTTCCTTACTTTTGATGCTTACGGTGTATTGCCTCCAATCTCTAAATTAACTCCTGAGCAAGCGGCTTACCAATTCGTATCTGGTTATACTTCAAAAGTAGCAGGTACTGAAGTAGGAATTACTACCCCACAAAAAACATTCTCTGCTTGCTTTGGTGCTGCCTTTATGCCACTTCACCCAGCTGAATACGGAAAACGTTTAGCTGAAAAAATTAAAGAAACTGGCGTAAACGTATGGCTAGTAAACACTGGATACAACGGAAAAATGAAGAGATGCAGCCTAAAAGATACCCGCGCGCTTATTACAGCGGCTCTTACTGGCAAACTTAACAACGTTGAGTACAAAGATCTTCCTATCTTCGGCTTCAAAGTGCCTCAATCTTGCGAAGGTGTTTCTGACCAAAGCATCTTGAACTCAGAAAACACTTGGGAAGACAAAGCTCAATTTAGTGCTAAACTAAAAGAATTAGCTGAGTCATTCGTACAAAACTTCAACGATAAGAAATTTGCTGAAGGTGCAAGTGCTGACGTTCTTGCTGGTGCTCCTAAATTGTAATTTGCTTTAAAGGACATATTTGTAGAAAAAAGCTGTTTGGTGAAAAACCAAACAGCTTTTTTAATTATCAATTCTGAATAGTTAATTATGAATTTGGCACAATTGTTGCCTAATGGTAGTATGAA
Source organism: Capnocytophaga sp. oral taxon 329 str. F0087 (assembly GCF_000213295.2). Taxonomy (NCBI): domain Bacteria; kingdom Pseudomonadati; phylum Bacteroidota; class Flavobacteriia; order Flavobacteriales; family Flavobacteriaceae; genus Capnocytophaga; species Capnocytophaga sp. oral taxon 329. The sequence goes on along the minus strand of NZ_KN389989.1, from coordinate 65,563 downwards.
ATAACAAAATACTAAAACAAAAGAATATGATAAAGAATTATGCAAGTATGGTAGCTACTGCTATTTTGGGTGGTGCTATGACTTTAGGAGGTTACAAATTATTTATAGACAAACACGATGCTAAACAAGAAGCCCTTGAACTGCTATCGCGCCCAGCTGTAGTGCAAACTAATTACAACGCTGCTAACGGGAAGTTTGAGCTAAAAGAAGATAGCTTTATAGAAGCTGCTAATAAAACAGTGAATAGCGTGGTGCACGTAAAAAACACTGTGAAATCGCAAGGGATTACCTCTATCTTTGACCTTTTTTATGGTAACGGCGGAGGCGAGCAGACTCAAGTAGGTACTGGCTCTGGTGTGATTATTACTCCTGATGGCTATATAGTGACTAACAACCACGTAATCGCTAATGCTACTACGCTAGAAGTAACCCTAAACAACAATAAAACTTATCCTGCCAAACTGATAGGTACAGATACCTCAACCGATATAGCCCTACTAAAAATAGAAGCTGAAGAGAAGTTGCCCTTTCTTACCTTTGCTAACTCTGACAACACTCAATTAGGGGAATGGGTATTGGCAGTGGGGAACCCTTTCAACCTTAACTCGACTGTAACAGCAGGTATTATCAGTGCTAAAGCACGTAATATTAGCGAGCGCGGTAGCGATAAGATAGAATCATTTATCCAAACCGATGCTGCCGTGAATATGGGTAATAGCGGTGGTGCCTTAGTAAACCTAAACGGCGACCTTATAGGTATTAATACTGCTATCTCATCTACTACAGGCGTGTATATGGGCTATTCTTTTGCTGTACCAAGCAATATCGCTAAAAAAGTAGTAGAAGACCTAATTGAATACGGCAATGTACAACGCGGAGTAATGGGCGTGCGTGGACAAGGATTAGACTCTGAAGTGGCTAAAACTCTTAATGTGAAAGAAACAGAAGGCTTCTACGTGGCTAGTGTAGAAGAAGATTCTGGAGCTGGTGCTGCTGGACTTAAGAAAGGCGACATCATTAAACAGCTTGACAATGTGAAGATACACACATATTCTGACCTCAGTGGTTATATAGCTTCTAAACGTCCTGGTGATGTACTAAAAGCTACCTACATACGCGATGGTAAGGAGAAAACTGCCGATATCACCTTGAAGAAAAACAATACTTACATCATACAGTCGTTAGGCTTAGAGGTAAAAAATCTATCAGAGGCTGACCACAAACGATTTAAAACCAAAGCAGGTGTAAAAGTAACAGGGGCTGGGCAGTTCTACGAATATAATAATATCAATATCGTTGGCAAAGTATTACTATCTATCAACGGTAAAGCTATCAAAGATGTAGATGAACTGAAAAGCATAATGGCAGGACTTTCGGCACGCGACCGTAATTCATTAGAAATACTGAATGATAAAGGAGAAAAAGAAAGACTTTTCTTTTAATAGTTAATAAAATTAATAGACTTTGTCAGAGTTCTAGGACTCTGACAAAGTTTTTATTACTTCATAATTCAAAATTCATAAAATTCTTCCTGTGAATATAAAACTTATCGCTGTAGGAAAGACTGATAACCCAGCCCTACAACAACTTATTAGTACCTACGAAAAAAGGCTTTCATATTATATCAACTTTGATTTGCAGTTACTACCTGATATTAAGAATAACAAATCGCTATCTGAAGAACAGCAAAAGGTAAAAGAAGGCGAGCTTATACTCAGCTATGTAGAACCCTCTCATCACCTTATCCTTTTAGATGAACGAGGTAAAGAATATACTTCTATTGCTTTTGCTGATGAACTTCAAAAGAAAATGAACACTGGTATTAAGCAGCTGACCTTTGTTATTGGTGGTCCTTATGGTTTTTCACAAGCAGTATATCAGCGGTCTAACAGCAAGCTATCACTATCTAAACTCACCTTTTCTCACCAGATGATAAGACTCTTTTTTGTAGAGCAACTTTATCGTGCTTTTACAATTTTGAGGAATGAACCTTATCATCATCAATAATTTTTCATACCTTTACGCCCTTAAAAATAAAAACTATGATAAAAAAAACTTTGGCCTCTGGCTATAGGAGGCTTAGCATTAGGGGCTACTGAGTTCTTAATAATGGGGCTATTGCGTGTTATAGGTGAAGATATGGGATTAACCGATGCCATCACTGGTAGGTTTATTTCAGCTTATGCTATAGGTGTAGTAGTAGGAGCTCCTACTCTCATTGCATTGGCTGCCGAGTACAACCTGAAGAAGATACTTTTATTTTTTATGGTACTCTTCACTCTCTTCAATGGACTTTCTGCTTTTTCGCCAGATTACACAACCCTATTATTAGCTCGTTTCTTTTCAGGATTGCCTCACGGTGCTTTCTTTGGAGTAGGTGCCATTGTAGCTAAACAGTTAGCTCCCAAAGGCAAAGAGGCTTTTGCTATCTCAATTATGTTTGCAGGGCTTACCATTGCTAATTTGGTAATGATACCTCTTCTCACCTACGTAGGAGCCTTAGTAGGTTGGCGTATTGCAATGGGCTGCGTGTCGGCATTAGGGTTACTAACGATGCTATCCATATTCTTTTTCTTGCCTAATGTAGAAAATAAAAGAGACCTCGGTGTGAAGCGCGAAGTGCGTTTATTCTTCAATCCGAGATCTTTATTAGTGTTGGCTATCACCGCTTTAGGTTGCGGCGGACTTTTTGCGTGGTTTAGCTATATACAGCCTTTGATGTTAGAAACAGCTCATATAAACCCCGATATGAAATCGGCTGTAATGATAGTAGCAGGAGCTGGAATGGTAGTAGGCAACCTCTTAGGAGGATGGCTTACAGACCGTTTATCGCCCATTAAAGCTACTATTTGTATCTCGCTATCACTTATCAGTGTATTGCTGTTAGTTTTCTTTTTCTCTCACATTCAACCTGTAGCGTGGGTACTAGCATTTATATGTGGTGCTATGTCAATGTCATTAGGTTCACCACTTAATATGCTTATTTTCCGTTGTGCACCGCAGTCGGAGATGATGGGAGCTGCTTTTATGCAGGCAGGTTTTAATACTGCCAACTCTATCGGAGCCTATGTAGGTGGCTTGCCTTTGCTCTATGGACTCAGTACTAACTATCCTTCACTAATGGGAGCAGGATTAGCCTTTATGGGGTTACTGCTTACTTTCTACTTGAAGCGCATTATCAGATTCTAATTTTCTTACCTTTAAGAACGATTCGTGCTGCTCAATAGCCATTTCTATTTGGGCAACAATTTGTTCTACAGTATCATTCTCATAATCTATCTGCAAAGGAGGTTTAATAATCATTGATTGTTGAACCCCTTTCTTTTTAATATTGATACCCTTCTTATCAAACGAGCGCCTAAAACCGTCTATCACTATAGGCACCACTATCGGTTTATATTGCTTGATAAGATGAGCCGTGCCTTTTCGAATAGGCTTCCAAGGTGAGGTTGTTCCCTGCGGAAAGGTTATTACCCAGCCATCAGCAAGCGCAACACCTATATTTTCTACATCACTTTGGCGCACCTCTCGGTGTATTTCCTTCCCTTTCTCACGCCACGTTCTATTCACAGGTATAGCCCCTGCATAACCCAATATTTTAGGTAATATACCTGATTTCATCGTCTCTGATGCAGCTACGTAGTAAATATTCAGTTTAGGGTTCCAAAGATACCCCACATTATCTAAGGTATCTTTACGTCCTTTTAGGCTAGCATTAAATACGTGATACATAGCCGTAACATCAGCAAAATACGTTTGGTGGTTAGAGATAAACAACACATTCTGAGGTGGCAAAGAGCGTATAATATCCGAGCCCTCAATCTTCAACTGATTAAAGCCGTCATAACGACTGTGCGTGATAAGTCCAAATACGCGGATAAGCCAACGTTTGATGAAAAGGGTATGTCCGAAAGGGTCTTTTTTAAATAAAGCCATTGGTCAAGTATCATTAGTAAGTTAATAAAAATGCCAATGAATCAATTAAGCTTATAACTAATTGACTCATTGGCAAATTTTGTTCGTTAGTTGATTGAAAAATTCTTACGACTACCTATATAACGCTCTTTGCATTCGTGGTATATTCTCACCGCTTCCTCTACATTGCCCCAACCATTAATAGCTACTTTTTTCTTCTCTAAGTCCTTATATACGCTAAAGAAGTGCTCAATTTCTTTGATAAGGTGTGAGTTTAGGTCGCTCAGGTCATTCATTTTATTCCAAACAGGGTCTGATACAGGTACACAAATCACTTTTTCATCAGGCCCTTTTTCATCAGCCATATGGAAAACCCCTATAGGTTTTACTTCCATCACGCAACCTGGGAAAGTAGGTTCAGTAACCAATACCAACACATCTAAAGGGTCTGAGTCTAACGCTAATGATTCTGGTACAAATCCATAATCAGCAGGATACATCATCGAAGAGAAAATCATACGATCGTAACGCACCTTGCGCAAAATAAAATCATACTCATACTTGTTACGACTCCCTTTAGGAATTTCTATCAATACATCAAAAGATAGTTCTTTTTTTTCTGACATTTTTTTTCTTAATTAGTGTTTAGAAAAGCAAAAGTAATAAAAATTTCTAAAAGTAAAAACTTTTTCACTATCAATTTTCATCTTTAGGCTCCTCTACCCTTTCCACTTCAGTAGCCGACCATTCTACCTTGCGCGAAACGTACATCACCACTGCCAATATAGCAAACAGCCCAATGCTTCCTACTAAAAGGGCATAATTCTCAAGCTGAATAATCACATATATAAAACCGTATAGAGCAGCCAAAGAAGCACAAATAAAGGCTGGAAACTTCTTGTTTTTCAGTATTGAAATAGAATATAGACTGATAAGCCCTACCGTCATCAGCGAAGCTATAAAATAGGCAAATGAAAAACTACTATGCTCAGTGATAGAAATAAGCAAGGTGTAAAACAATACAAGAGCTAAACCTATCATTGTATATTGGAATATATGTATTTTTATCTTGCTAATACTTTGAATAAGGAAGAATATCAAGAAAGTAAGCCCTATAACCAAAAAGCCATACTTGGCAGCACGCTCATTCTGTTGATATTCATCTACAGGGATAATAAAATCTACGTCATAAGTATATTGCGAGATATTAGGCAATGCTCCAAACGACTGTTGAGAAAACGGACGATTGATGTGTAGCACACGCCACGATGCGTTAAACCCACTGGTATTAATCTGTTTTTCGTAAGGCAAAAAGTTACCCATAAAACTAGGATTAGCCCAGTTAGAGGTCAGTGTGCTTTCAGTAGTCTTACCGATAGGTACTATCGCTATTTTCCTACTACCATCATACTGTACTGACAGCTGAAAAGAAGGATCGGTGAGAAACTCCTGATAATTGATAAAACCTGTTTCAAGCGATGCTACCTCTATAGATGTGCTACTATTGCCGTCGTAATAGCTAGCATTATCAGTAGATTGCTCATAGATTGGCTCAAAATTATAGCTTTTACCACCTATCTTAATAGCTACACTGTTCTTAATACTCGCAAGATTAGTAGTGCGAATAAGAATAGTAGCTCTCCCCCACTCTATATCGTCATTAGCAATCCCTCTTTGCGAGAAATCAGGAGTTATATAGCTACCATTAAAGTCCATTGTAGCATTAAACACTACTGATTCATAATTATTACGCTTTTTCACCTCTGTTTTTACATTCGAAGTATTCTTAAGCTCCTCTGGGAAGAAATAAGCATACTGAGTCTCGTATGCGTTTTTTTCTTTATTAGTATAAACTTTATAAGGAATTTTAAGAATAGGACCATAAAAGAAGACTTCTCGTCCCCATTTACTGTCGATTTCGTCTATAACCGACTGCTGCCTATCTTTTCGTTCCTCAATGAGGTTCTGTACTAATAGCAAAGGAATGAGCAATATTAAAGTAAGTGCCCCAATAAGCATCAAACGAAATGTGTTTGACTGAAATAGATTAGATGTTGATGATTTTTGTGAATACATAATATAATAATTTACAATTAATAACTAATAAAAGTGCTTTGTATTTCAAAGTGTATAGCTAAAAAAGAAAAGGGAACTCCCTTCTTATATGCTAATTAACAAATCTACTCATCGGCTAATCGACAAGTTTGCTAATTTCTCCAATGCATTTAAATGCTCTTGAAACGCTTCTCGTCCTTTTTTAGTAGCCTTATATGAAGTATTTGTTTTCCGTCCTACAAACGATTTTTCTATAACGATATATTCTTCAGCTTCAAGTGCACGAGTATGACTTGCCAGATTACCATCAGTTACTCCTAAAAGTTCTTTAAGTGTATTAAAATCAGCACTTTCATTGACCATTAGCACCGACATTATCGCCAAGCGAATGCGGTGATCAAAGGCTTTATTAATATTTTCTAAAAGAGACTTCAAGATTATTATAGGCTACTACAAAACTACCTTTTCTTATTTTGTTTTTTAGGTTTATAAAAATTCTTATCGCTTAAAATGTTTGTAATCATATAATTTCCCTGACTATCTTTCTTCAATTGATAATCTACACAAGCTGCCTTCTTTTCCCAGTCTGATAACAAAAAACACGCTCTATACTTATCTTTACCTAAAGATGTTATTTTTAAACTGCGATTGATAGCCGCTCCTTCATAGTCTTGAGCTTGTATAAAAGGGTCATAGCCTAATGAATCGTCTTCATAATCTGGTGATCCTTCAAATACTTTTAAGAAAAGCTCCTTAGATAAATACTTTTCAAATATATTACTTTTCCAATCAGAAGCATCATCGTATGCTACGGCATAAAATTCTTTCAGCATAGCAATAGCCTTTTCTGTATCAGCTTCTTTGTTTTGAGCCCTTAAAGCAGTCCCTCCCATTAAGAGAAATAGCATTATAATAAAAATCTTTGTCTTCATAGTATCAAACAATATTACTTTCGTTCGTATTTAAAGTGCATCACGCCACCGTAAAGAATATGGCAAACGCCAAAACCTAAAACCCAGAACAACAAACCATAACCCGAAAATTGCACTGCCAACAGCCCTAATATTATCTCTGTAATACCGAGGTAATGCACATCGCCAAAAGTGTATTTGCTCACATTCACACACGCCAATCCATAAAAAATAAGCGTCATTGGCGCAAGCAAACCATAGTGCCCATTATTGATAAGCAGTATACACAGTGCTCCACCAGTAAGCAGCGGCAAAGCAAAGTTATAAAATGCTCTTTTAGCAGTAGGGGTTATTAATTTTTCACCATTGCGTTTAGCTTTGCGCATCGAAAACAGATAAGCAGTCAGCACAGAGGCTACGAGTACTAATAGCGCAACAGCTATAATAGCTTTAAAAGTTTTACTTTCTATAATCACATAAGGATAATAGAGGTAATGATGTTGCAGTAACTTATATACCACTGCCGCCCCTATTAGGGCATACACCCCTGCTAATACCCCCGAAAGACCGCTGAGCGAAAGAAATAAGGTAGACTTACGCATCATCTGGCGTATCTCGTGTAGGTCGTCTAAATATTTGTTATCTTGCATACCGAAGCACTTTGTGATGCAAAGTAAAGAAGAAATATCATAACCGCCAAATACTTTAACAAATATTTAACACACTCCCTTGTTATTACTTAATTCCTGCCTTTACAATAGCTTCCACCTCTGCTATCTGTTCCTCTATTCTATTAGGGTCTATCTTGATAGCTTTGTGTACAGAAAAACTCACCGTATTGAAGATACCCAAAGGAAAATGCCCATAACGCAATATTTTCCACGAGTTATTGATAGTAATAGGCACTACATACCCCTCTGGCATCTGCTCCATAATAGTATGCAAGCCTTTAGTTTTAAAAGGGCGCGGCACCCCATTACGGCTGCGAGTGCCTTCTGGGAAGATAAGTCCTGCTTCTTTTTTAGCTGCTAAATCCTTACCAAAAGCCTCCAACTGCGGTACAGCATCTTGCGGACGACTACGGTCTATCAGTACCGAACCATTATTGCGCAGGTTGATAGTAATGCTCGGTATACCTCCCCCTAACTCCTTTTTGCCTACAAAACGCACACTATAATGGCGCAAATACCATATTAACGGCGGAATATCGTACAAACTTTGATGATTTGGCACAAATATGATAGGTGCATTCTTAGGTAAAGGAGCTTCAATCGAAAAACGCACCCAATTACCACTTACTAACAGTATTTTAGTAAGCATAAGCGTCAGAAAATCGACGACTGCTTTGTGAGCTTTACGCCCTATAAAGTGAATACACACCCATTGTATAGGGTGAAAAATAAGCAATAAAAAGCCGTAAAGCAAGTAATGAAGTACACTAAGAGGGTAAGATAGTATTTTCATCATAAAAGTATTGAAATAAAAAACTTTGCCAAAGTAGCTATACCTTAGCAAAGTGTAATGTAGAAAAAAGTTATTAACAATATTCGTTATAAGCCTGCTGAAGATTTTCTGCTATTACTTCAGCCATACGTCCTTCTATGTGATGGCGCTCTAACATATGCACCAATTCGCCGTCTTTGAAAAGGGCAATACTAGGCGATGATGGCGGAAAAGGCAACATATATTGGCGAGCTTCCTCAGTAGCCTCTCTATCTACCCCTGCAAATACAGTGGTCAGATGGTCTGGTTTCTTTGCGTTTTGCAAACTATAGATTACCGCAGGACGAGCATTGCGGGCAGCACAACCGCATACCGAGTTCACTACTACCAAAGTAGTGCCTTCTTGCTCAATAGCTTGTTTTACAGCTGCTGCCGTTTTTAACTCTTCAAAACCAACCGAAGTCAGTTCTTCTATCATAGGTTTTACCAATTCTGGTGGATACATAATATTTCGCTTTTTTTAATTTGCGGCAAAGATAGTAAAAAAAATTATATTACGAAACATTTTGTCAATTGGTTTTTATGTAGTATCTTTGAGCCGCTAACTGAAATTGATAATATAATGACAAAAATTACAACGGCTGAAGAGGCTTTAAAGGTAGTCAAAAGTGGCGATTTTGTCTATATACAGGGGGGAGCTGCAGTTCCCGAAATATTAGTGGATGCCCTCGTTAAAAGGGCTCCTGAGCTCCGCAATGTTACCATAGGGCATATCCATATCGAGGGTGATGCCCCTTTCGCCGACCCCAAATACAAAGATAGTTTCTACGTCAATTCCTTCTTCCTTTCGCGCAATGTACGGCATATCATCAAGGCGGGCAACGGTTCGTATACCCCTATTTTCTTGAGCGATATGCCTTTGCTTTTTGATAGAAAACACATAAAAGTAGATGTTGTTCTCATACAAGTTTCTCCCCCTGATAAATTCGGTTTTTGTTCTATGGGTGTAAGTGTCGAGGCTTCAAAATCTGCTATCCGAAACGCCAAATACGTAATTGCCAAAGTCAATAGGCAGATGCCGCGCACCTATGGTGATGCCCTTTTGCACGTAGATGAAATAGACTTTCTCGTAGAGCACGATGCACCTATTTTCTCGCTACACCTTACCGAACCCAACGCTATCGAAACCCAAATAGCCCGCCATATAGTGCCGCTTATCGAAGACGGTAGTACCCTACAGCTGGGTATTGGCAATATCCCCAATGCCACATTGGCCGAAATGGGGCACCTCAAAAACTTAGGTATCCACACCGAACTGCTAACCGAAGGGGTACTCGACTTAGTGAAAAAAGGAGTTATCAACGGCTACGAAAAGAAGATAGACAAAGGAAAAATCATAGCCTCTTTTGCTATGGGCACACAAGAGTTGTATGACTTTATCGACCATAACCCTTCTGTTGAAATGACAGAAGCCTCGTATTCTAATGAAGTTTCAGTGATTAGGCAGAACCCTAAAATGATTTCTATTAACTCTGCTATCGAAGTGGATATTACCGGACAAGTATGTGCCGACTCTATAGGTACAACTATCTTTTCTGGCTTTGGCGGTCAAATAGATTTCGTACGAGGAGCAATGCTCAGCGAGGGCGGTAAGTCTATCATTGCATTTCCATCGGTTACCAATAAAGGGGAAAGTAAGATTGTTCCTTTCTTAAAGCAAGGAGCTGGAGTGGTAACCACCCGTGCACACGTACAATATATCGTAACCGAATATGGGGTAGCCGAGCTTTTCAGCAAGAGCCTACAAGAGCGAGCCAAAGCCCTTATCGCTATCGCCCACCCCGACCACCGCGAAGCCTTAGAGAGAGCAGCCCATGATATTGTCTTTCTTCATTAAATTAAGCAGCATCAAACACCACAATAAAAAAACCATAACAAATTTGTTATGGTTTTTCTTTTATTTACCCTAAAAATAAGATTATTTTTTCTTACCTTTTTCAGCTTTAGCAGCATCTTGAGCGGCTTTCATAGCAGCACGAGATACTCTTATCTGGCAAACTACAGTGTTATCTGGGTGCATAATCTTGTAGTTTTCTTGAGGCAACTTGGTGATGTACAAACGGTTACCCATTTCAAGAGCTGAAATATCTACTGGAATAAAGTCAGGAAGATTGTCTGGTAAAGCTTTAATTTTTAGCTTACGATTTACCACACGTAGAGTACCCCCTGCCATAACACCAGGCGAAGTACCTTGTATTTGGATTGGCACTTCTATAGTGATTTCTTTGTTTTTGTTAAGTTGATAGAAATCAATGTGAATGATTTTGTCAGTTACAGGGTCAAACTGAATGTCTTGCAGAATGGCAGTATAACTCTTACCATTTACTTCAATCGTAGCTGTATACACGTTAGGAGTGTACACGATGCCAGCGAATGCTAATTCTGGTGCTGAAAAATGCAGAACATCGTCTCCTCCGTATAATACGCAAGGTACCTGTCCAGCATTACGTAAGGCTTTGCTTGCTGCTTTGCCCACGCTTTCTCTTTGAGATCCTTTGATTGTAATTGATTGCATTTATTTATAAATATTAAGTTACATAATAAATTTCGAACTAATCGCCTCATTGTGATGCACTTTATACATTACATCAGCAAAAAGTTCTGCACAAGAGAGTACTCTTATCTTCTTCGATGGCTGTTTCAGAGGGATAGAATCCGTTACTATCAGTTCCTCCAAAGCCGAATTTTCTATCCGTTCATAAGCATTCCCGCTAAGGATAGGGTGTGTAGCTACCGCCCTCACACTCACAGCACCTCTTTCTTTCATCAGTTGCGCTGCTTTCACCAGTGTGCCAGCTGTATCTACCATATCATCTACTAACACCACATTTCTTCCCTCTACATCGCCTATAAGCTCCATCGTTTCAATAACATTAGCTTGTTTTCTTTGCTTGTAGCAGATTACCACTTCGCTTTTCAAGAATTTAGAGTAAGCATAAGCTCTTTTAGAACCTCCCATATCGGGCGAAGCAATACATAGTTTGTCTAAGTTCAGACTTTCGAGGTAAGGTAGAAAAATACTCGAAGCAAAAAGGTGATCTACAGGGCGTTCAAAAAAACCTTGTATTTGGTCAGCGTGCAAATCCATCGTCATTATGCGGGTAGCACCTGCGGCTTGCAATAAGTTAGCCACCAATTTAGCCCCTATAGGCACACGCGGTTTATCTTTTCTATCTTGGCGTGCCCAACCGAAGTAAGGCATAACCGCTGTGATGTGTCTAGCCGAAGCGCGTTTAGCCGCATCAAGCATCAGCAAAAGCTCCATTAGGTTGTCAGCGTTAGGAAAAGTAGAGCATACTAAAAAAACTCTCGTTCCGCGTATCGACTCTTCAAATGAAGGCTGAAATTCACCATCGCTGTAGTAAGACAGTTTCACTTCGCCAAGAGTAGTACCGTATTTTTCTGCAATTTTTTCAGCCAGCTCTACACTTTTTGAGCAAGCGAAAATCTTAGATGATTTGGGGGCAGGTTCACTAAACATTTTGATTATAAATATTAAAGTGGTAAAACTTCTAATGTTTCAGGCTGCAAAGTTACAAAATAAATAATACACTGCAACACTTTAGCATATTTTTTTTCAAAATTATCATTAGTCCTATACATAAACAAAACAGAAAAATTTTCTTTCATAGGCTTCCCTATACAAAGGATATACGATGAATACAGGAAGAGCGAAGGATAAACGAAGGCTTAGCGTAAAATAAACAACCAATAATCGACCCTAAAACAGAAAAATATACTACCTCCCCTAATTTTAGTAAAATAAATTTGGTAGATAACAGAAAATGTACTACTTTTGTCGCTCTAAGAATTATTATTATTATCACTAATATGAAGTTTGAAACAAAAGCCATACACGGCGTAAGAAACAATGATAAGGGAGAAAACTGGGGAAGCACTATTAATATGGCTTCTACTTTCCCTATCAAAGAATATGGAGCGGAACAAGAGTTTGAATACGGACGCGTATCAAGTCCCACTCGTAAAGATTTTGAAACCCTCATTGCCAAATTAGAAAATGGCAAACACGGCTTCGGTTTTTCTTCTGGTATGGCGGCTACCTCATCTGTCTTCACTATGTTCAAAGCAGGCGACCACTTTATCTTTGGGCTTGACATTTATGGGGGTACCTACCGCATTATGCACGACATTTTCAATAAGTTTGGCTTCGAATCTACTTTCGTTGATACCACCGACCTTAGCCAGATAGAAGCTGCTGTGCGCCCCAATACCAAAGCTATCTTTGTTGAATCACCCTCTAACCCGCTGTTAGATGTAACCGACATACGCGGAGTGGTAGCCATTGCCAAAGCACATAATCTCCTCACCATTGTTGATAATACTTTCTTATCGCCAGTGCTCCAACGTCCTTTAGAGTTGGGAGCTGACATAGTACTACATAGCGCTACTAAGTTCTTAGGTGGCCACAACGACCTTATTGCAGGGGCAGCCGTAGTCAATAGCGATGAGTTAGCAGAAAAGATACTCTTTGCTCAAATAGCTTTGGGCGCTTTAGTCTCTCCTTTTGATAGCTGGCTATTGTTGCGCAGTATGAAAACCCTTAAACTAAGAGTAGAAAAAGCACAAGAAAACGCAATAAAACTCCTCGCTTTCCTCAAAACACACCCCGAGGTAGAAAAAGTATATTACCCTACTGAAGCCCATAACAAAGGCAAAGCCATTCAAGAAGCACAAGCCTCAGGCGGTGGTTCAGTATTCTCTTTTACTGTGAAGAGTGAAACCAAAGCCAAATCTTTCTTAGAGAGTCTAAAAGTAGCACTTTTTGCGGTGAGCCTTGGCGGAGTTGAAACCTTAGTTACTCACCCTAGTTCGCTTACTCATACCGAGTTCCCCGAAGAGGAAAAAGTAGCTCGTGGGGTAACTCGCACACTTATCAGAGTAGCCGTAGGTATTGAAGATGCCGACGACCTTATAGCTGATTTCAAACAAGCCTTAGAACAATAATTTAAGAATTAAACAATAATAAGAACTAATAACTAAATATGAGAGTAGCAGTAGTAGGCGTTACCGGAATGGTAGGTAACGTAATGTTAGAAGTACTAAAAGAACACAATTTTCCTGTAACTGAGCTTATACCTGTAGCTTCTGAAAAGTCTATAGGAAAGAAAATTAATTTCAAAGGGAAAGAATATTCTGTAATTGGCTTAGAGCAAGCCGTATCTCTAAAACCCGATGTAGCCCTATTTTCAGCGGGTGCTTCTGTTTCTAAAGAATGGGCACCGCGCTTTGCTCAAGTAGGCACTACCGTAGTTGATAACTCTTCGGCTTGGCGTATGGACGAGACCAAAAAGCTCGTAATTCCTGAAATCAATGCTGATGTACTTACCAAAGACGACAAGATTATCGCTAACCCTAACTGTTCTACTATACAGATGTTGGTAGCTTTAGCACCATTGCAAGCCAAGTATGGTATCAAACGTATTGTAGTTTCTACCTACCAATCAATTACAGGTACAGGGGTAAAAGCGGTACGCCAATTAGAAAACGAATACAAGGGCGAAAAAGGCGAGATGGCTTATCATTACCCAATTCACCGCAATGCTATTCCTCACTGCGATGTATTTGAAGAAAATGGATATACTAAAGAAGAAATGAAGTTAGTACGCGAGACCAAAAAAATATTACGCGACGATACTATAGCCGTTACAGCTACTGCGGTACGCATACCGGTAGTAGGCGGACATAGTGAGTCAATAAATGTAGAGCTAAAAACCGACTTCTCTATTGACGAAGTACGTGCCCTTCTCGCTAAATCAGCAGGTATAAAGGTACAAGACAATACCGACACTAACACCTATCCTATGCCTATCTACGCGCACGGCAAAGATGAGGTTTTTGTAGGGCGTATCCGCCGTGATGAGTCGCAAGCCAATACACTTAACTTATGGGTAGTAGCCGATAACCTCCGCAAAGGGGCTGCTACTAATACTATACAAATAGCTGAGTACCTCATCGCTCATAAACTACTATAATCTACAAAATGAAATACTCAAAAAAAATAGGCTGCTGATTACATTTCAGCAGCCTATTTTTCATTATTTTATTGCAAATTATAATTTGTAAGTCACTCCAAAGTGGAACCCTATAGACGAATAAGGTGCATCAGGAGCTCCTTTGCCCTCCCAGCTATATTCATCTTCTAAAAGGGGCGAAATCTGATTCGCTAATTGTTTCAATCTTTCTGTTTGAGGAAGAGAAGGTGCTCTTTTAAGCATCTCCATATATCCTTTAAATTCTTGCAATTTCAATTCAGTAGTTGCACCACCTATAGTACGAGAAGCTGAAAAGCTTTCTAACTTTGAAGTCTTGCGAGGCACATTGATATTGAGGTATTCACCTTCTACAAACAAACTTATCTTATCCGTTACATTAAAGCGATACCCTATCCCACCAATAAAGCCAAAAGGTATCTTACCGTGAAAGTTCGTCTGGAAATCAGCTTTCATATTTACAACATCGGTTGGAGAAGCCAACGGATTAAATACACGTAGTGGCAAGTTAGCGTTTAGCTTAGTAGTACTCTCAGTCTTCCCTCCTATTTTGGTTACAGCCCCCGCACGTACATACAGATTATCTGTAATGTTAAACACTGCTGAAAGCGATGCTCCGAAAGCACGCCCGTGAGCAGTCATATCAAGGATTTGGTTTTTGTTAGTGGCTATATCTCCACCGTGTAGATAGCCTAACGCTAGTTCAGCTCCCAAACGTTTAGTGAAGAAATATCCTCCACGCAATTGTGCTTGGTAGCCTTCACCATAACTTCCTTTTAGGTCGCTAACGGCAGCTATATTAGTAGCATCTCTACCTACCACTTTCTGGTTTGACTGAAATCCATACCCACCACTTAGCGATACGTATGCTTGTCCGTGCATTGCTGCGATACCCAATACTACTGCAGCTACACTCAATAACTTTTTTTTCATTCTTATATTTATTACTTATTTACAATTTAACAAATCAGCTATCGCTCAATACGCGCTTTATCTCCCTCTACAACTATAGGACGTTGTATGAGTTGAGGGTGTGCCACCATAGCGGCTATTACTTCTTCATCTGTCAGAGTCTTACCTTGATAAAGCTCTTTCCAGATAGCTTCTTTAGTGCGCACCAAATCTATAGGCTGCATTTGCAGCTTATTAAGCAGTGACTTCAGTTCGTCTGTGGTTACACCTTTTTTAAGGTAATCAATTACCTCGTATTCTTTGTCTGTATTCTTTAAATGCTCCAAAGCACATCGCGACTTGGAGCATTTAGGATTGTGATATATTTGTATCATATTTTAATGTTACTATAATAGTATAATCAATTAGCAAATAACTACCTCCACACCGCGTTTTTCAAGTTCTTCTACAAACTCTGGGTCGGCATTGCTATCAGTGATAAGCATATCAATCTTTTCTACATAGCAAATAAACCCAAATCCGCGTTTGTGTATTTTTGATGAATCGGCAAGGACAATAGTCTTATCTACACGCTCCATCATCTTCTTGTTTAAGTGAGCTTCACCTACGTTAGTAGAGCTTAATCCGTAATCTAAATCGATGCCCTCAATACCCAAGAATAAAGTGGTACAAGAGAAATTACTTAAGGTTTCTTCTGCTAATACCCCAACTGTAGAGGTAGAGTTCTTGCGCACCTCGCCCCCTAAGTGAATTGTATTTACATTAGGATTCTTGCATACCTCTAAAGCAACTCGTAACGAAGGAGTTAATACTGTTAGGTTGCGCAACCCATAAAGCTTCTGTGCCAATAGATGAGCAGTAGACCCTGATGAAAGAATAATAAACTCATTTTCCTTGATATAATCTAAAGCTTTATCAATGATGCGCGTTTTTTCTTCTACATTTAGCGTTTCTTTCTCACTCACTGTTTGATCAAATACATAGCGCATTTGCTTACTTGCTCCCCCGTGTGTGCGGTGTAAATAGCCTTCTTGTTCTAAGAGAGTTAAGTCTTTTCGGATAGTTACTACCGAAACTTTTAGCTTATCGCTTAGCTCACTTACGCTAATATATCTTTTAGTCTCTAAACTCTCTAAAATCTTAGCCTGACGTTCATTTAGTACTCTCATATCTTATCTAATTTTATTATTTTTTCAAAATATCTTTTCTTCAATCATTATTAGCTTATCGCTAAACTAAATGCATTTCTAAAATCTTGTAGTAGTGGGTTGAGCTGTAGCAACCTATTGTATTTCTCTTCAGGAGTTACCAATATACGCTTACTAATCTCTTCATTTACTTGTATTTCTATCTTCAGGTCATAATTGCGCAATTGTTTATGCAAATAAGCTAATAGCTTTGGCTCCATCTCTATTACGTCTGTTTTAGCCGTTTGAGTACCTACCTCTAAGTGTAGTACGGTGCCCTCTAATTGCTTATTGGCTATCTGCAAAATAGATGCCTGCAAGCGTTCGCCTCTGCTCAATAAGTGTTGTATATAGGCTTGCCAATACTGCTGAAAAGCCTCTGAGGTAAAAGGTTCACGAGGTAGCGAATTGGGGTCTATTGTATCTTCTTTTGCCTGCCTTTGGTGCTCAGTCTTCAAGTGTACACTTTTTATTGAAAAGCCCGACACCACTCCCGAACGCTGTGCCTTAGTAATACTAGGGACACTAACTACCGGTGTAGGTGCTGGAGCTGGGGGTGGAGACTGTGCAGCAACAGGAGCAACTTCAACATTAAATAAATAAGCCGGTATTATGAAGCGTCCATCATTTTTTTTTTATCCCCCTCATAGGTCAGTGATGCTAATTGCATCAAGGCGATTTCTACCAATAAACGTTGGTTTTTGCTGTTTCGATAGCTCAAATCGCAATCATTAGCGATGCGTATAGCCTCCATTAAGAATGGCACTGTAGCACGCTCACTCTGCTCTGTATATTTTTTTCGAGTCTCTTCGCCTACCTCCATTAAGCTAATAGTCGCCTGATTTTTGCACACCATCAAATCTCTAAAGTGGCTTGCCAAGCCTGCTATAAAGTGATTACCATCAAAACCTTGCGCTATAACCGTATTGAGCTCAAGCAGTAAATCTGGCAACTTATTATCTAAAATAAGGTCTGTTACCTTAAAATAAACCTCATAGTCTAACACATTCAGTATTTCGGAAGTGGCTTGACGGGTAATCTTATCACCTGAAAAACTCACTACACGGTCGAAAATAGAGAGGGCATCGCGCATAGCTCCGTCAGCCTTTTGGGCAATGATTTGCAGCGCCTCATCTTCAGCCTCAATACCTTGTTGTTCTGCTATATATTTCAAATATTCGCGTATATCACTTATTGTAATACGCTTAAAATCAAATATCTGGCAACGAGACAAGATAGTAGGGATAATCTTATGCTTTTCAGTAGTCGCTAAGATAAAAATAGCGTGCTTGGGGGGCTCTTCTAACGTTTTTAGGAAAGCATTGAAAGCCGCTGTAGAGAGCATATGCACCTCATCGATGATATACACTTTGTAGTTGCCTACTTGGGGAGGGATGCGCACTTGCTCTATGAGCTTTCGTATGTCGTCTACACTATTATTAGAAGCAGCATCGAGTTCAAACACATTGAAAGCAAAGTCGTTATCATCTGTTACCCCACTTTGTTCGTTTATTTTTTTGGCAAGGATACGTGCACAAGTGGTCTTACCCACTCCACGAGGCCCTGTAAATAGGAGCGCTTGTGCTAAGTGGTTGTTTTCGATAGCGTTGAGCAGTGTATTGGTAATAGCCTGCTGCCCCACGACATCTCTAAATGATTGTGGGCGATATTTCCGTGCCGAAACTACAAATTGACTCATTAGTATAAAGTTGTACTAAGGTGAAAAATACGATTTATTTTCTCGTTTGGTAAGTACCAAAAATAAAGTTTGAATCTACTACTTTGTTGCCTTGCCTATTTATTAACACCAAATCATTGATACGGATAAGGTGGTCATAACGCAGCAAGGTATGAGTATTTTCATCATAAATAGCCCTTGTGGTGATAGATACTGTGCCTCCTGTTGCTTCTATCTGAGTAGTTACTATAGGAGAAGCAGGCGGAAAATCTGCACAGAAATAAGAGGTAGTAGGGGCTTGGTCGAACGTACGGTAATACAATTTATAACTATCAGGTATTGAACCACTTACGGTCTTTTCTTTATTTTCGAGTACATTAGCGGGCAACTTAAGTATAAGTGCCTGTTTTTGACTATATTTAAACAAAAAAGACACAGCTGTATCATTGCTAGAGCAAGAAAGTACATCAGAATTATCAAACGAAATAGTTTCAACTTCTAAATCACCATCATTGCAAGCTACTAAGCAAAACCCTATCAGCAGCCCTAATAAAAGTATTTTTCTACTCATTAATCTCAATATTTTTGCAAAGGTACAAAAAAAGATAGAAAAGAAAAGAAAAAAGTGAAAAAAGTTAAATCTTCGCTTATCCTTCGCTTATCCTTCGCTCATCGTTCGCTTTGAATAGCTTGTTCTTATACTACTTTTATAAGGTAAATAGGTATAGCTTCAGCTAATGATTAACTACTAAAAAATTGCTTTTTATAATGATTTTATTATTTTTGCAGCCCGAAATAAACAAGAAACATTTTAAATAAAATAATCTATATGAAAAAACTCTTTTCTTTGCTGATGTTTTGTTGCTTCAACTTTACTACTTTTGCCCAGCAAACTACTGAAGTGCGCGGTCGGGTAACCGACGAAAATAAACAACCTCTTATAGGGGTAGATGTCGTACTGGAAGGCACTTCTATAGGAATTAGCACCAACGACAAAGGTTTTTACGAGCTTCATAATGTGCCTGTAGGCAAACAGACTATAGTGTTTAGCTACCTCGGTTTTAAAACTTTAAAAATACGCACCGATGTAGCTCCTAACCCCAGCGGTACCCACACGCACTTAGATGTACAACTCTCTGAAGAACTGACCGCGCTGCAAGAAGTAGAGGTTATCGGGCGCAAAGAGAGTAGTTATAAAAACACTAACTCTTTTATCGGTACCAAAACAGCCTCTGCGCTGAAAGAAGTGCCTCAATCGGTAGGGTACGTTACCAAAGAGCTCATCTTAGACCAAGGGGCTACTACCGTAAATGAGGTGGTGAAAAACATTAGCGGGGTAAACCAAAACTCTTCGTACAACGACTTTTCTATTCGTGGTTTTCGCGCTACAGGCAACCGCAATTCGGGCAACCTGCTAAACGGTATGCGTGCCCAAACGAGCTTGTGGAAACAGTCTTCGCTTGCTAATATTGAGCGTGTAGAGGTTATCAAAGGCCCTGCCTCTGCTCTTTTTGGCAATGCTGCCCCAGGAGGAGTTATCAACCGCGTAACTAAGAAACCGTTGTTTGAAAACAAAAATAGCATCACCGTGGGGGTAGGTAGCTGGAATACCCTCAAAACTTACGGCGACTTCACTGGCCCTCTAAACCCTAAGAAAACATTACTTTACCGCCTAAACTTAGGTTATGAGAAAACTGACTCTTTCCGCGACTTGCAAGGCTCTGAAAGCATTATTGCTGCCCCTTCGTTCTCTTATATCCCTAACGAGAAAACGCATATCAACGTTGATTTTGTGTATCAGAACTTTAACGGCAAAATAGACCGCGGACAGTCTGTACCTGCTGATGGCAATGTATACTCTACCCCTATCAGCCGCTCGCTAAGTGCTGCTAATGATTTCCTAAAAGAAAACACTCTCAATACTACCATAGCCCTCACTCATAAATTCTCTGACCATATTTCGTTAAACGCTATTTACCTTAACTCTTCTTACAGCGAAGATATGTTAGAGCACACCCAAGCTAACTTATACTACAAGCAAATAGGCAATGGGGCTAACGCTTTTCGCTATGCTGACCCTAACAAAGTGATGATGACTGCTAATCAACGCAAACGGTATTTTGCTAACAATAGCTTCAACACTTACTTCAACTTCAACTTCAATACTGGTATATTGAAGCACAAGCTATTAGTAGGTTATGACTATTTTATTTCAGAACAAAAAGCAGGTTCATCTTCTATTTCGGCACAAGGTTATTTGAGCAAGGATAAAACTAAAGTCGTAAACACCTATACTACTACTGCCAATGTATTGGCAGGCTCAGTATTGACTCCTACTACTAACGTACCTGTATTTGACCTATACGACCCTATAGCAGGCAATGCGTATAAAGACATTAGCAAATACATCTGGAAACAAAACACGCTAAACCCTTATGAGGAATACTCTCACGGGGTATATGTGCAAGAGCAGATAGACATCAGTATTGTGAAGCTACTTGTTGGATTACGCCAAGAGTGGTTCACCGAAACACTAAACAAGGAGACTACTAAAGAGATTAGTCGCCAGACAAGTGCTTTTATACCTCGTGTGGGATTGGTAGTAGAGGCATCGGAGAACATCAATCTTTATTCGACTTGGGTTAAAGGATTTCAGCCACAAGGGGCTAATATACAATCTGACCCTGACCGCTATGGAGGGCCTTTTGATTATATCAAGAGTGAATTATACGAGGTTGGATTGAAGACCGAATGGTTTAACAAACGCCTAAGTGCCACACTAGCCATATTTAAGATTACGCAAGAGAACTCTTTAGAGCAAAGTCCGAAAGCAGGTAAAGCTGATTGGCGCGTGCCAGTAGATGAAGAATCTAATGGATTTGAATTAGACGTAGCTGGACAGATATTGCCTAACTTTAGTGTGGTAGCGAACTATGCTTATACTGATGCTCGTATCGTGAAACTAAAAGAAGAAGGAGCTATTAAAGACCTAAACGTACAACGCCCCAGCACTCCCCGCCACGCGGCTAACCTCTGGACGAAGTATATCTTTGAAAATGGTAGTTTAAAAGGACTCGGAGCAGGTATAGGGGTTAGCTACGCCAGCGAACGCCTAGGACAGGTAGGACGCCGTGCTACCGCTGCTTCTTACCCTGATTATACACTACTCAATGCGGTACTTTATTATAAGGTGAAAGATGTACAGCTACAGCTAAACGTAAATAATGTGCTAAATCGTACTTATTGGATAAGCGGTTATGACAACTTACGCAACTTCCCTGGAGCTCCACGCAACATAAATGCTAGTGTAACTTATAGATTTTAAAAGAAAAAAGCACTCACATTACCCTGAGCTACCCATTGCCTATCATATACCTCATCGGCAAAAGCTTTATCATTAACTACCTGCAACCCTTGAGCTCCGGCTTTAAGGGTTAGCAGGTTGCCGATAGTGGTTTTAGCACTCAACTTGCTTAACAAGGCTTTTACTGTACTTAAAGATAAGTCATTGGCTACTTGCCCTTGAAAAGGCACTTCTAACCATATTATTTCTTTCTTCTCTACATCTAAAACTCCAAACAGCAATCCTTTTTGCAACGGCTGAGTAATACGCACCTGATGGATAACCGTAGAAGGGTCGTAAGCTACCCCCGTGCGCTCAGATACTTTCATCTTATGTTTACTATCCATCCAGCCTACTACTAAATTAGGTGATAGTGCCCCATTAGAATAAGCATTGCACACAAAAGTTACGTACTTAGCTTTCTTTCGGCGCAAGATATTTACATCGATATTGATATACTCGGCAGTACCTACTTTATTAGGAATACTGCGAATATCACCACTATGTTGGCAACCCGTAGCGGTAAGTCTGCCATAATAGCATATATCATTTTTCATTTTGCTTCCTTCTTCAAAGATGATATGGCACGACAAGTCCATATCAAGATGCTGCGCAGGTAGGTCTTTACCCCATTGCATAAAGAGGCGTACCTCATTACCTTCTAAAGGGAATTTAGTGCCCATTAAGGTCGCGTTAAAGTCGTGTATAGTAGTACTTCTATCGCCTATAGGCAAAGGAAAGTGATACAGTTGTTCGTCTATAAATATCGTTTTATGGGGATTGGGGTATGCTGCGAACTTTCGACGTATTACCCACAAGCAAAGCTCTTCTATCGCTGTTTTCATCTGGGCTAATTGTTCCTCGTTATAGCCTAAATTTACCCATTGGTTTTTAGGCACCTCTACATAATCACCCGTAATGATTTTCACAGAACGCGTACCGTGTGGTGTAAAATAAAGATCGGCGTAATTATTGAGGGTAAAAAGCAAGCGCATAGGCACTTGGTCTATTACCTCTTTGAAAGCTGTGATAGTAGCTTCAGTACCTACCCATAACATTGTAGCGAATAGTGAGCGCGCAAACTGAGAAGGACGTTCTTTTAGATACCCCAAAACAGTATCTGTATCTACATTTAGGTAAGCCTGTTGTACCTTGCCTTGCCATACCTCATATTTCTGATGATAGAAAATATCTAACAGCATAGCGAGCTTTTCAAAGCCTTTTTTCTTGCTGTACTCAGCCAAGCGCAAGGCGCGAATAAAGCGTACCCACATCTCGCGCTTGGGGTGCATCAGTTCGCAAGCTTTTTCTGCAGAGAGAGGCAAAGTATTGAGCCAACGCGCCACTCTTGCACATTCTTTACGCGAGTATTTCAAGCGAAGTTCTTCTTTTGCTTCTATCTTTGCTTCTTCATTCTTATTTAAAGGGTAAACAATATGACTGTAGTTTTTAGCATTTTTAGCAATAATTGTTTTAGGAGGTAATAGCTGCAAGAACCTCGTCTTCTTATACCACAAATAACGTAGAATATCGGTAGGAGTGCGAAAACAAGTCCCTGCTGCTACTTCATTGCCTTCTGAAAGAAGATAACTATCCACTACTAAGATAAGGGTTTCTTTCATTTCGATAGTAGTTTTTTTATCTACAGAAAAGTAAGGCAACAAACGTTTGAGCGAATCTACTTGAGTAGCATCTAAAGCTGTTTTAGAAGCCAATAGGTTTTGGTAATAAGCATTTGCGTCTTGTTCGCGCCAAAGGTCGAGGATTTTGAGTTTGCTACCCTGCTCGGTACACTCTATCTTACCTAACTGAAAAGGCGTACCACAAAAAGGACAACCATTATAACGCCACAGCGGAAATGTACCATAAGGAATATAGTGCCCACAAGCTAAAAAGCGCTCGTGTTTAGGCGTAAAATATTCTCTATTATAGTTTTTAATATCGTTTGCCTCATAATAATCATCGTAATCATACCAATAACAAATATAATCATCATTCTTTACCAAATCAGGAAATTGGTTGTAGAAAGCAGTAATGATATGATCTATCGCACTCTCTCCTGTAGGCACTTCCCAATTCTTGATAAGCGGTGCCCAGTTGAGTTTTACATTAAGTATTTGCTTAATAGTGCGCACTACCAATTGGCGATACTCGTTATTAGTACCGTTGATAGCGTGCAAGAGGTCTTCGGTAACACCAAAGCCGTGTTGGCGCAAAGCAGCTACCAATTCCAATGTTCCTGGCTGTATAGCTCTTTGTGCGACCATACTATCAGGTATATAAAGCGCATTTTGCCTAAGCGCAACTTTTAGTAAAGCGGTTGTTTTTTCCATAGTATAAAATAAAAAAGAAAGGTAATCACGGAAGTAATTCTTACCTAAAGAGAAATGAAGTAACTTCCGTTTGACCTTTCTTTATTAATTATAAACACAGATTTTTATTCTTCAGTAGAAACTTCTACTTCTTCAGTAGCGTTATTATCATCGTCATCTTCTTTCATCACTTTGGTAACAGCGGCAATAGAGTCTTTGCCTTTGATATTGATGAGTTTTACGCCTTGGGTAGCACGTCCTGAAATGCGTAAGGTATCAATTGAGAGACGTATCGCAATACCAGACTTATTGATAATCATTAAGTCTTCGCCTTCGGCTACACTCTTAATAGCTACTAACTGCCCTGTCTTATCAGTAATAGAAATGGTTTTTACCCCTTTTCCTCCACGGTTAGTAATACGATATACTGCCTCGTGAGTTTCAGGATCGTCTATATATGAGCGCTTACCATATCCGTTTTCTGATACTACCAATACAGTCTCTTCAAGTGGATTTTCGATAGCTATCATACCTACTACTTCATCGGTTTCGGTGTCGAGGTCGATACCACGTACTCCTTGTGAGTTACGCCCTACCGCACGTACTTTATCTTCACCAAAACGAATTGCACGACCAGACTTCACAGCTAACATCAGCTGACTGCTGCCTGAGGTTAGTTTTGCTTCTATCAGTTCGTCTCCCTCCTTAATAGTAATAGCGTTAATACCATTCTGACGCGGACGAGAGTACTCTTTGAGTAACGTTTTCTTTACAATACCTTGTTTAGTAGCCATAATTAGGTAGTTGCTGCTGATATAGTCCTCATCTTTGAGATTTTGCACACTCACGAAAGCCTTAATCTTGTCGTCTTGCTCTATATTGATAAGGTTCTGTACAGCACGCCCTTTGGCAGTCTTGCTACCTTCTGGTATTTCGTACACGCGCATCCAGAAGCATTTACCTTTTTGGGTAAAGAATAATAGGTATTGGTGATTAGAACTTACAAATAGGTGTTCTAAGAAATCTTGGTCGCGAGTGGTAGAGGCTTTTTGTCCTACCCCTCCCCTGCTTTGTGTTTTATACTCGCTTAGTGGGGTGCGCTTGATGTAGCCTGCGTGCGAAATGGTAATCACCATTTTGTCATCAGGTATCATATCTTCTACGCTAAACTCACCACCAGCATACTCAATAACAGAGCGGCGCTCATCACCATATTTTTCTTTTATTTCTAATAACTCTTGTTTGATAATCTCGACACGGCGCTCTTTGCGTGCTAAAATATCTTCGAGGTCTCGTATTTCGGCTAACTTCTGTTCGTATTCCTCTTTGGTTTGCAAAATGAGGGCTTTGTTGATACGACGTAGTGCTAATGCCAAAATAGCTTCGGCTTGTACATCAGTAAGGTCGAACTCAGCTATCAAATCTTCTTTTGGCTTATCGTGAAAACGAATAATCTCAATAGCTTTGCCCATTGTATCTTCAGTAGCCATCACCTTCATAAACCCTTCCAAAATATGGATACGTTCTTTGGCTTTTCGCAATTCGAAATCAGTACGGCGATACACCACCTCGTGACGGTGCTCTACAAAGTGATAAATAAGGTCTTTGAGGTTTAACAGCTCTGGGCGACCTTTTACTAAAGCGATATTATTGACACTGAAAGAAGTTTGTAGTTCTGTGTGCTTAAAAAGATTGTTCAGCACCACATTAGGCACTGCATCTCGTTTTAGGAAGTAGACGATGCGTATTTTGCCACGTGCTGACTCATCGCGTACATCGGTAATCCCCTCAAGCTTACCTTCTTTTACCAAGTCTGAAGTTTTCTTAAGCAATACAGATGTATCTACTTGATAAGGCACCTCTGTAACGACTATACATTCCTTGCCTTTTACTTCTTGGAACTCGGTTTTAGCACGAACAATCACACGACCACGACCGGTTTTGAAGGCCTCTTTTACGCCCTCGTAGCCGTAGATAATTCCTCCTGTAGGGAAATCAGGTGCTTTAATATATTTGATAAGTTCGTCAATTTCTATATCATTATTATCAATATAAGCTATAGTACCATCGATGACCTCAGAAAGATTATGAGGCGCCATATTAGTAGCCATACCCACGGCAATACCTGCTGAACCATTTACTAATAGGTTAGGGATACGAGTAGGAAGTACGGTAGGCTCTTCGCGTGAGTCATCGTAAGTAAGCTGGTGATCCACTGTTTCTTTGTCGATATCACTGAGCATATCTTCAGAGAACTTGCGCATACGTGCTTCAGTATAACGCATAGCCGCGGGAGAGTCGCCCCCCATAGAGCCAAAGTTACCTTGCCCGTCTACGAGCATATAGCGTAGGCTCCAATATTGTGCCATACGCACCATAGTGTCATAGACAGCGGTATCGCCGTGTGGGTGGTATTTACCGAGCACCTCACCCACGATAGCGGCTGATTTCTTATAGGCTCTACTGCTAAGTACGCCCATATCATACATACCATACAATACGCGGCGGTGTACGGGTTTGAGACCATCACGCACATCGGGTAGGGCACGCGAAACGATTACGGACATCGAATAGTCGATATACGCAGATTTCATCTCATCGCTGATATCTACAGGAATTAGTTTTTCTCCTTCTGTCATAATTAATTTACTCTTTGAAAGTAAGGGTTTTTATTACAATTTAGCGCGCTAAGATACAATGTTTTATTAGAATAGCCAAAGAAAAAGCAATAATTTTTAAACAAGAACGTTTAACTTATTGGTTATCAGAAGTTAGTAATAAAGTAATCTATACGAAGATTGTATGAGATAAGGCTGCATAAGGCTCGCTTATTTTTCGTTTATTGTTCGCTTATCCTTCGCTCATCCTATAGGTAAATTGCCTCTTGCCGCTATGCATAATTGAAGAAAAACATAATTAGCTAATTAACAATGTATTACCGTTTTTTATTCAAAAAAATATTTCTTTTTTCTTGGCAGTAATAAAAAAACACGTACTTTTGCAAAATGAAAGAACATAAAACAATAATTTATGGCAACATTTATTAATTACGCAATTATTATTATTTATTGCACTGCTTTGATAGGCATCTTTTTGTATAGCCTTTCAATGCTTAGTTTGCTGCTGAATTATCTGAAGCATCGCAAACAAAATGACGAGTCTCCTAAGTTCAATCTACTTGACCCGAGGGAGATACCCTACGTGACCATTCAGCTACCACTTTATAACGAAAAGTACGTAGTACCTCGTCTGCTTGAAAACATTGCCAAACTTGAGTACCCACGCACTAAGCTCGAAATTCAGGTGCTTGATGACTCTACTGACGAATCGGTAGCAGAAACAGCTGAAATCATCAAAAAACTACAGGCTACAGGCTTAGACATTCAACACATACGCCGCGAGAACCGCCAAGGATTTAAGGCTGGTGCGCTAAAAGAAGGATTGGCTGTAGCTAAAGGTGATTTTATAGCTATTTTTGACGCTGACTTTTTGCCTCAACCTGATTGGCTTAAACGCACCGTTATTTACTTCAAAGACCCTGAAATAGGGGTGGTACAAACTCGTTGGGGACATATCAACCGCAATTATTCTATCCTTACTAAAATACAAGCACTTGCTTTAGACGTACACTTCACTCTTGAACAAGTTGGGCGTAACTCTAAAGGTTACTTCATCAACTTTAACGGTACTGCTGGCATCTGGCGCAAAGCGTGCATTTACGATGCAGGAAACTGGGAAGGTGATACTCTAACTGAAGACCTTGACCTTAGCTATCGCGCACAATTAAAGAATTGGAAGTTTAAATATTTGGAAGATGTAGAAACTCCTGCTGAGCTTCCTGTAGTTATCTCGGCAGCACGCTCTCAACAATTCCGTTGGAACAAGGGAGGGGCTGAAAACTTCCGCAAGACAGTAGGTCGCTTGCTCGCTGCTAAAAATATTGGTTGGAAGACTAAATTCCACGGGGTAATGCACCTTTTGAACAGCTCGATGTTCTTATGGGTATTTATTACCGCTATCTTTAGTATACCGATGTTGTACCTTAAAAATCAGTACGGACATTTGGGCTGGATATTCCACTTTACAAGCTTTTTTATCACTAGTACTATTATCTTGTTTATCTGTTACTGGTTTACCTATAAGAACTTACAAGGGAAGACTTTTGATGACTTCTTGAACTATGTGAAGTTGTTCTTTACTTTCTTCTCGGTAGCTTTAGGATTTTCATTCCACAATACTATTGCCGTACTTGAAGGACATAGCGGCAAACGAAGTGAATTTGTGCGTACACCTAAATTTAACATCAGTTCGCTAAGTGATAGCTGGAAAAATAATAAGTATATCAACACCAAACTATCGCCTAATATGATAGTAGAATTTTTGCTAATGCTGTACTTTGCTTTTGGGTTGTATAGTGCTGTAAAGCTAAACGACTTTGGTATGTTTCCTTTCCACTGTATGCTTACTTTAGGCTTTGGATTTGTATTCTTTAAGTCGCTTACTTCAAAAGCATAAGACGATTTGGCAATTTGGCAATTTGCTGATTTGACAATTTGGAAATTATAGATATAAAAAAAACCGCTAAGTGTTTTACTTAGCGGTTTTTTGCAATTCATAATTCGTAATTCAAAATTATTTTTTATCTTTGCCCCCTGAAAAGAACTAAACATAATAGCAACTCAGTTTGTGAAAACATCTTATTTTAAACAATCTTTTTTCACCCTTATATTAGCAACTGCCATTTTTATGGCTTTCAAAGAGTGGCTACCTGCACGTATCTTTCCTGAAAGCAAGGTAGAAAATGCTGTGATTGATAGTCTTATGCTTGAGGCTATCTCAGGTAAAGAAATAGAAAAAGTACTTAATCAGGCTAATGATTCATTGGCTAAAAAGAAACAATTGAAGAAAACTGACCAGTATTTGTTGGCTTTCTTCAAAAAACTACAACATTTAGAAACCACCAAAGAAGGAAAAATACGAATAGGCTATTATGGCGACTCGATGACAGACGGCGACCTAATAGTACAAGATTTGCGCTTGCTCTTTCAAGATGCTTTTGGGGGTATGGGAATCGGCTTTCTACCTATTACCTCAGAGTCTGCTAAATCGCGTGCAAGTGTATGGCATACCTATTCTAACACTTGGCGTACACAATCGTATGTGAATGTGAAACGCCCTACACGTCCGTTTGGGGTATGTGGGCAGGTGTTTTTCACTCAAGGCAATGGTACTTGGGTACAATACAAATCATCTAATCAGCAGCATATCAGCAGTTTATATGCTCCTGCACTCTATTATGGACGCTCTGGCAACAAGGAGGCTAAGGTAGAGATTACCTACAACGATACTGTAAAAGTAGTAAAGCCTCTGAATACTGATAAACTGCTAAACGTATTGCCGCTAACTGATGGACAAAACACTAAAGCTGTGCGGATTAGCTTTTACAAAACTGACTCTATTCCGTTTTACGGCATCAGTTCTACTAACACGCAAGGTGTGTATGTAGATAACTTTTCGAGCCGAGGCAATTCGGGTTTGCCTTTATCGCTCTTTAACACTGACCTAATGAACCAGTTTGACGAGCATTTGCACTATGACCTTATCGTATTGCACTTTGGGGCTAATGTGCTAAACTACGGTACTTTAGATTATTCATGGTACGAGCGCGGTATGACTAAGGTAGTAAATCAGCTTAGGGCTTGCTTCCCTGATACATCTATTCTTATCATCTCGACTGCTGACAAATCGACTAAGGTAAATATGGAGATGAAGACCGATAAGGCTGTAGTGCCTTTGGCTAAAGCTCAACAGCAATACGCTCACGACACTCATTCAGGCTTTATCAATCTATACGAGCTAATGGGCGGTGAAGGCACAATGAAGCAATGGGTAGAGGCTACCCCTTCGTTGGCAAGCAAAGATTACACCCACTTCAATGCTCGCGGGGCTAAAAAGGTAGCTCACCTTATCTATAACAAGCTAATGGATGAGTATGCGCAATACAAAAAGCCTAAGAATACCCCTAAGCCTGCGACAGAAAGCACTTTACACCCGTAAACACACATCTTTTTCACTATAAACAACAATAGCAATGAACAAACACATCAAATTTATCAAGAAACTCATCACCACAGCATTATTTATCGTCACGGTACTTCTGTATCTGAGCGTGAATTACACTACGGCAGTGAACCTATCATCTATAAAAAGACCTTTAGGCGATAAGCCTACCACAGCTGCTAAAAAAGCTACTAAGAAAAAAGTACCTATTGAGGAGGCCGGTAGCAATATGTACAATGTTACTGCCTTATACCCTTTCTTTGAGAAATTAGTCGCTTTAGACACTTTTCACGACCGCAAGCTTAACATAGTACACATAGGAGACTCGCACATACAAGCTGATGTAATGACCAACATAGTGAGAGGAAAATTACAGGAGGCTTTTGGCAATGGCGGGTTGGGATTGGTATTCCCTTATTCGCTGCTGAAGACTAACGGTGGGCGCAATGTGTCGTTTTCGTCAAACATTGTATGGAATGGTGAAAAGAGCTCAGACCTATCAGGCATCAGCGGTTATGCCCTTTCGACTAATAAGAAGGACTTTGTGATAGAGCTCAATCTGAAGAATAAAGACTACGCTTTCAACACACTGAAAATCATCACTCCTAACAACCAACGTTTTTTTGAGTTAGCTACTAATGTAGGTAAACTGACTCCGATGAAACTTTCAGCCCCAAAATCTATTACCCACAAGGTAGTTAGAGGTGAGACTCTTTACTCTATCTCGAGAAAATATCATACTACTGTAGCCCAGCTACAAAAAGCTAATAGAATAAAAAACAACAATATACGCGTAGGACAAGTGCTAAATGTAGGCACTAAAGCAGCTGCTACTCCTGCTGCTACTCAAGTAGATATGAGTAATGCCACTATACTAAATGGCAATACCCTTTACAGCTATTACGCCTATGATAATCTGAACGTATCAGACAAAATATACCTAACTCCTAACACTGAAAGTAGTTCTTTCACGCTAAACGGTATCGTATTAGAAAACGACCAAAACGGTATTATTTACCACTCTATAGGGGTGAATGGAGCTCATTTTTCAGACTATAATAAGTCACCGCGCTTTTTTGAACAGATAAAAGCCTTAGCTCCTGACCTTATCATCATTTCATTGGGCACTAACGAAACCTTTGGACGTATGTCGCCAGAACGCTATGAAGACGAGGTAAACAAGTTTATCAGTGCTATCCGTAGCCAGTACGGACAATGCCCTATATTACTGACTACGCCTCCACCTTCTCTCTACAAAAGGAAAAATCCTAACCCTTTGTGTATGGAGTATGCTAATACTTTGATAGACAACTCGGTAAAAGACAACTATAGTGTATTTGACCTTTATCGTGCTGTAGGTGGTTGTGAGGCTATGCAACGCTTTATAGACGAAAACCTAATAGCAGGCGACCGTGTGCACTACACCCGCGACGGGTATATAGAGCAAGGGGACTTACTATACGACGCCTTTATGAGCAATTATTTAAACTATAAAAAACAGTCTAAACTTTCATTAAAAAACTAATTTGAATTGAACACATCAGCCTTAGCTCAGTGGTTTATTAACAACTTTTCATTCACAACAGAACAAATAAAACAGTGGTTTACTTTTGATGCCCAACACCCAATGCTTTTTAATAGCAGTTTGTTTTTAGGGCTTTTCTTAGTATTCTACTGCGTGTATATCATCACTAAGAAATACGCCCATTTTCGCACCATATATGTTACCCTGTTTTCGCTGTTTTTTTACTACAAGGCAGGAGGTAACTATTTTGTATTGCTTATCTTATCGTCGCTGATGGACTACTATTTCGCAGGGCGCATACATCGAAGTCAGCATCCTGCTACCCGCAAGTTATTCTTGGCAATAAGTATGGTGAGCAACCTTGGTATATTAGGCTATTTCAAATACACCAACTTTTTAATAGATAGTTTTAATGCTGTACTACATAGCAATTTTGCTCTGCAAGATATCTTTTTGCCGGTAGGTATTTCGTTCTATACTTTTCAGACGATGAGTTATACTATAGACGTATATCGCCGCGAGATTGAACCTGCTAAGTCTTTTTTGGATTTTGCTTTCTTCGTATGCTTTTTCCCTCAATTAGTAGCAGGCCCCATAGTGCGTGCTAAAGACTTTATTCCGCAGATTTACCAAAAGATACAGCTCACTAAAGAAGAAACTTCATTAGCTCTCTTCCTCATCATTGGAGGGCTACTGAAGAAAGCTGTTATTTCTGACTATATATCGCTGAACTTTGTAGATAGGGTATTTGATGCCCCCAACAGCTACACCGCTATTGAAAACCTAATGGCTGTGTATGGTTATACATTGCAGATATACTGCGATTTTTCAGGCTATTCGGATATGGCAATAGGCTTAGCACTACTGATGGGCTTTACTCTACCCGTGAACTTCCGCACGCCTTATCAATCGAAGAACATTACTGAGTTTTGGAGGCGTTGGCATATATCGCTCTCTACTTGGTTAAAAGACTATTTGTATTTTTCGGTAGGAGGCAACCGCAAGGGTACTTTTTTGGGGTACTTCTTCCCTACTCTATTCTTTGGAGCAACCCTTGTGTGGGCTATAAACATACGCACGCATACAATGCTGCCTTTATACATCACTTGTGGGGCAATAGGATTATTCGTTCTTGCTATTTTGGTATCAAAAGACCGGAAGAAATCAGTAAGAAGCCATTTTAACCAAATGACCACTATGCTATTGGGAGGACTTTGGCACGGAGCAAACTTACGCTTTATCATCTGGGGAGCGCTACACGGCTTAGCATTGGCTATACACAAAACTTTTGCTGAGTACTTTCCTACTGCTACTGACGGCAAACGCAGTATTATAAGCCGGATAACAAGTCCGCTCTTTCTACTGATTACCTTTCACTTTGTAGCTTTTTGCTGGATATTCTTCCGTTCGCGCGATTTTGATATTGCCTTGACTATCATTCACAATATAGGCGATCTCTCATTTAATTGGCAGCAGTGGCACACCATTATTATGGGGTATAAAAATGTATTCCTGCTAATGGCAATAGGCTATGTATGGCATTTCTTCCCTCAGAATATGAACGAACAACTGAAGAATTTCTTTGGTAGTATGCCTATACTTTTTAAAGCTGTTATTATAGCACTTACTTTTTGGGTGGTGTACGCTACTGCTTCAAGTGGTGCTCAGCCTTTTATCTATTTCCAATTCTAACTATCCGCTATGAAGCTCATCACCCTGCCTACTACCAACTCTACCAATCGCTATTTGAAAGATTTAGTGCATAGCGAGGCAGTACTGCCTAATTACCTAACTGTATTTACCCCGGTGCAAACAGCAGGTGTAGGGCAATATGGAGCTAAATGGCAAAGCGAACCCAATACAAACCTAACATTTAGTACTCTTTTTATACCTAAAAACCTAACTATAGAAAGAGCCTTTATACTAAATATGTTAGTACCATTAGCAGTAGTGAAGGTTCTAAAAGCACAAAATATAGTAGCAGAAATCAAAATTAAATGGCCTAATGATATTATTATTGAGCGCAAAAAAGTAGGTGGAATCCTCATAGAAAATATAGTACAAGGGCAACAAATAGTAAAGAGTGTGATAGGAATAGGGCTGAATGTAAATCAACATGATTTTAGCGGACTACCAAAAGCCTCATCATTAGCCAATATAACAGGAAGAGTATTTAAGGTAAAAAAGCTACTAAAAGAAGTGATGAACGCATTGGAAGAGATGTTGGAAGAGGTATCAGCTACATCCTTTGAGCGGGTATATGAAGAGTACCAAGTGTATCTATTTCAGAAAGGAAAAGTAGCAGCCTTTCGACCAAAAACGGGGAAAGACTTTATGGGAATTATCAGAGGAGTAACCCCTAATGGAGCTTTAATAGTTGCGACAGAAACAGAAGAAGTAAAGCAATTCCAACTAAAAGAAGTAGAATTGCTTTATTGATTTGCTAATTAATAGTATCATATTCGATGATAAACACTTCTTCATCATCGTGTTTGAGGTAATATACCTCTCTACCTAATTTTTCCTTACCCTCTTCGGTATAGAGTTCTTGCAATTCCTTTTTATCTTTCTCTATTTCGCGAGATAAAAATTGCTTTTGTTTGTTGAGTTTTTCCATTTCTTTGCTCAACTCTCTATGGGTAAGCATTGAAGCACTATCAAAAAACAACATCCATATCGCAAAAACAGCTGATATGGCAAGATAAAGACGGCGGCCTTTTAATAGCGAGAGATATTCGAATACTTTTTTCATTACTATTGAAAGATACGATTATGCACTATAGTTTTGATAATATCAATAGCTACAGTATTACGTCTGTTGTTAGGGATAATAATATCGGCAAACTCTTTAGCAGGTTCTATAAATTCTAAATGCATTGGTTTGAGGGTAGTCTGATAGCGATTAAGCACTTCGTTTACATCGCGGCCTCGCTCAGTAGTATCGCGCTTGATACGGCGAATAAGTCGCTCATCAGAATCAGCGTGTACAAATATTTTAATATCGAAAAGAGAGCGGATATCAGGATGCGAAAAGATGAGGATACCTTCTACAATTACCACTTTAGTAGGTTTTACTAACACCGTTTCTTTAGTACGGTTATGTTCTACAAAAGAGTAAGTAGGGCTCTGAATTGTTTCGCCTGCTTTTAGCTTTAGCAAGTGCTGCTTTAGTAGTTCAAAATCAATAGAATTCGGATGGTCAAAATTATTTTTAGTGCGCTCTTCAAAAGAAAGATGACTCAAATCTTTATAGTAAGAATCTTGCGAAATAACGGTTACTTCTTCGCCTGAAAGTTCTTTAATAATCTGATTTACAACGGTTGTCTTACCACAACCTGTACCTCCTGTAATTCCTATAATTAGCATTTTCATAAAATTTTCGGCAAATGTAAGAAAAAAACAGCAGCACACCAAAAATAAAAATCAGCAAACATTTTGATATTCTGCATAAAATCGCTACATTTGTCGCATCAATCTTAAAAAAGAACAAAAGATGAAAAAAATGATGCTTACAGTAGCTCTCTTTGTAGCTACTTTTTCAGCCGTTGAGGCTCAAAAAATCAATTTAGGGAAAGCGGTAAGTGCTGCTAGCAAAGGAGCGCAAGCCTTAGCTTTCAGCAATGAAGACGCTAAAAAACTATCGAAAGAATCGGTAGAATGGATGGACAAGCATAACCCTGTAACCGACAGTAAGAGTGCTTATACTAAACGTTTAAATCGCTTATTTGGCAAACACAAGAGCGAAGACGGTCTCGACCTAAACTATAAAGTATACCACGTAGTAGACATCAACGCTTTTGCTTGTGCTGATGGTAGCGTACGCGTATTTTCTTCATTAATGGACTTGATGACAGACGATGAGCTTTTGGCTATTATCGGACACGAAATTGGGCACGTAAAGAATGAAGACACTAAAGACGCTATTAAGTCAGCCTACCTACGCGCGGCAGCACAAGATGCAGCAGGAGCTGCCTCTGGAGCGGTAAGAGCCTTAAGCGATAGCGAACTCGGAGAAATGGCAAATGCTATGCTTGATGCTAAACACAGCAAAAAACAAGAGTCTCAAGCTGACGAGTATGCCTATAACTTTATGAAGAAACACGGGTATAATGTGGTAGCCGTTTACACTGCTTTTAAGAAAATGGCACTATTATCAGGAGGGGATAATCAAAGTAAATTCCAAAAAATGATGAGTTCACACCCTGATAGCGAAAAACGTGCTGAAGCAGCTAAAAAACGTGCTATCAAAGACGGTCTATGGAAAGACCCAGGAGAGGTAACCCTACCTACTACCCCTATAAAATAATCTCTTATTTTAGCTGTATTCATATCAAAGAATGAGAAAAAAACAACAAAAAACTCCCCGTACCCCTAAAAAAAAGAAATTTACCGTTGGACGCTTTTTAGCATTCATCTGTATTTTTGCTATTTTGGCAGGTGTAGGGGGAGTTTTTTATCTTAGAAATTACTACCCTGGTATCTACCAGAAAATACTCAATCGAATATCATCAAGAAAGATAAACAGTGCTTACGAAAGCCAACGTATAGAGCGCATCCTCAGTCTCTATAAAGGCAAAGTATTTGGCTGCGACCTATCTCACTACCAAGAGCGTGAAGAGATAGAGTGGGATAGTCTATACATACAAAACAAGCAACTGAAATTCCCTATAAAATTCACTATCTTCAGAGCTACTATGGGCAATGAGGCTACTGACAAGAATTTCAACCATTTCTGGCAAGAGGCAAAAAGGCAAAATCTTATCAGAGGGGCTTATCATTACTACCGCCCCGATGAAGACCCCAAGCTACAAGCTGCCTCATATTTAAGAAACACTAATCTACAAAAAGGGGATTTTCTTCCTATCCTCGATGTAGAAAAACTGCCTAAACAAAAGTCTTTAGAGCAATTTATTGCTGATATACAGACTTGGATGGACATAGTAGAGAAAAAATACAAGCGAAAACCTATCTTATATACCTATATTAGTTTTTACGAGGACTATCTATATTACCATTTCAAAGAGTATCCTCTATGGGTAGCTAACTATAACAATGTAGCGGTACCTACCTCTCTTTTCGACTGGAAGATGTGGCAATTCACCGAAAATGGTATTACTGCGGGCGCTAAAGTAAAGATAGATTTCAATGTATTCAATGGTGATGAAAATGACCTAAAAGAACTCTTAATAGACTAACTATGACCAAAAAAGAAATTCGCACCCTCTACAAACAAAAACGTAGCGAACTAACTGCAGCAGAGCGCGACACTATGAGTATGCAGATAGCCAATCAGTTACTGCAATTGCCTATATGGCACCACCATACCTACCACCTATTTTTATCAATAGAAAAACTGTGCGAAATTAATACCGAATACATTCTATATATACTTTATGGTAAAGATAAACAGATAGTAGTACCTAAAATGAACCCCGAAACGAAAACCCTCACAAGCATTGCTCTGACTGATGATACCCTTTTGTGTACTAACCATTGGGGAATAGCAGAGCCTGAAAATGGTACTATTATACCTCCTGATAAAATAGAAGTAGTATTCGTACCCCTCCTTGCTTACGACTTTTATGGCAACAGAATAGGCTACGGAGGCGGTTATTACGACCGTTTTTTAGCTGAATGCCCTGCTAATACACTAAAAATAGGACTCTCCTACTTCGCTCCTGCTTCAGATTTCAGCAATCTATGTCATCTGACTGACTTTCCTTTAGATCTAACCGTTACCCCTACTTCAGTTTATCATTTCAGTAATTTGCTAATTTAAAATTAATTAGTACTTTTGCGCCTTTAATAATTAAAAAAGTACTGATTAATGAAAAAAATCTTTATCACTATGTTGTTAGGGGTTACTTCCCTAACTATAGGGGCGCAAGAGACTGCCCCTGCGCGTTATACCGCTCATAACAAAGGCAAATTCTTCTTCTTTTGGGGTGGCAACCGCGATTATTATACCAATTCAGATATTACTTTCTCTGGAAATGGTTATAACTTCACTATCAAAGACGTAGAGGCTGTGGATAAGCCGAAAGGTTGGCACATCGACTACATCAACCCACTACGTATGACTATCCCCCAAACTAACTTCCACATTGGTTATTACCTAAACGACCATTATACTATTTCAGCTGGTGTAGACCATATGAAGTATGTAATGAAAAACGGACAAACGGTGAAGATGAGCGGTTATATAAACGGTTCAGGCACTTCACACGATGGCATTTATAATAATGTAGATAAGGTGCTTACTGAAGACTTCCTAACTTTCGAGCACACTGACGGACTAAACTATGTAGTAGTAGAAGGAGCGCGTATCGACGACATTTCTCGCCTATTCGGTATCCGTAATACTGACATTCTACAAGTAAATCTAACTGAAGGAATAGGTTTTGGTGCGGTATACCCAAAATCAAACACCAAACTGATGAACAAAGAGCGCTATGATGAGTTTCATATAGCAGGGGTAGGAGTAAATGCCAAAGCTGGCTTACACCTTACCTTCCTAAAATACTTCTTGATAGTAGGCGAGCTAAAAGGAGGCTATATCAATATGTATGATGTACGCACTACTTACGACATAGCCGACAAAGCTAAACACGATTTCTTCTTCTTTGAAACCGTATTAGGTATAGGAGGTACATTTAGATTTTAAACCTTATTGCTCCTAATAAAACAAAAAGCCGTCTGAGATTTGTAATCTCAGACGGCTTTTTGTTTATCATCTATTTCTTTAAGCATAAAACAGTTGCGTAATCACCGAGTTAGTAAGGATAATTACAATACTTGTCCAAACGAATGACACTGTACTAGCTTTTCCGACGTCCAGAGCGCCTCCTTTCATATAATAACCGTGATAAGAAGGTATCGTTGCTAAGAAAAACGCAAAAACTACCGTCTTAGTAAAAGCATATACCATACTATAGGGCTTAAAATCGTATTGTACCCCTTGTATAAACTCACTCGAGGTAGTATAACCGCTCATCACTGCCGAAGCCCAGCCTCCTAATACCCCTAAATACATACCCATAGCAATAAGAAAAGGCATTAGCATTAGAGCAACTATTTTAGGGAATACCAAGTAGTTTACCGAGTTCACCCCCATAATATCAAGCGCATCTATCTGCTCCGTTACCCGCATCGTACCTATACTAGAAGTGATAAACGAACCTACCTTACCTGCCAAAATAATAGCTGTAAAAGTAGGAGCAAACTCAAGCACGATAGACTGACGGGTAGCAAAACCTATCAGGTATTTAGGAATAAAAGGACTGTCAATATTCAGAGCCGTCTGTACTGCCACTACTCCCCCTACAAAGAAAGAAATAAAAGCCACAATACCGATAGAACCAAATATCAAGTCATCAATCTCGCGCAAAATTAAGTCTTTGGTGATAGACCAACGCGTACGTTTGCGAAAGATGTCGTAGAGCATTATAAAATAACCTCCTATAGCAGCTATGTGTTTCATACGTTTTTTAAATAGCGTTTAATTAGTGTTTAAAATGTCTTATTCCTGTAAAGACCATTCCCATTTGGTGAGCATCGCAGTAGTCTATGCTCGCTTGGTCTTTGATAGAACCACCAGGTTGTATTACCGAGCGAATACCTTCATTATGAGCGATTTCCACACAGTCAGGGAAAGGGAAGAAAGCATCACTTGCCATTACAGCATCATTCAGGTCAAACTTAAATTCCTTAGCTTTTTCAATAGCCTGTTTAAGCGCATCTACCCTACTGGTTTGCCCCGTACCACTGGCTATCAACTGTTTGTTTTTAGCTAACACTATGGTATTAGACTTAGTATTTTTGCATATCTTAGAAGCAAAGAAAAGATCTTCTAACACCTCAGCCGAAGGCTTAACCGCTGTAACGTACTGCACATCTGCAAGGCTATCTGTTTTAAGGTCTTTATCCTGAGCCAAATAACCGTTTAGGCAAGAGCGTACGCTGGTAGTAGGCAACTGACTTTTCTTTTGTACCAAAATAATCCTGTTCTTCTTTTGTTCAAGGATTTTCAAAGCCTCATCGCTGTATGAAGGGGCGATAATCACCTCGAAGAAAAGACTGTGGATAGCTTCAGCCGTAGCCGAATCAATCTTAGTATTAGCGATTAATATACCTCCAAAAGCCGATACTGGGTCTCCTGCCAAAGCATCTTTATAGGCTTCACAAATAGTTTTGCGAGTAGCCACCCCACAAGCATTGTTGTGTTTAAGAATAGCAAAAGTAGGGTCGTCATTAGCAAATTCAGCCATTAAGTTTACGGCAGCATCCACATCTAAAAGATTGTTGTACGAAAGCTCTTTGCCGTGTAGTTTATCAAAAAGAGCCTCAAAATCACCATAAAAACGACCTTTTTGATGAGGGTTTTCACCATAGCGCAATACCTCTCCTTTAAGTTCGTTTATCGCTAAAGTAGGTATTTCTTCTGTTTGATTGAAGTAGTTAAAGATAGCTGTATCGTAGTGCGAAGACACTCTAAAGGCTTGAGCCGCAAAGTGTTTGCGTTGCTCCAAAGTAGTGCTGCCGTGTTGCTCGTCTAAAATGTGTAATAGGTCAGCGTATTGGTCTACCGAAGCCACACATAGCACATCTTTAAAGTTTTTAGCGGCAGCGCGGATAAGCGAGATGCCTCCTATATCTATTTTTTCAATAATATCTTCATCAGATGCCCCACTGGCTACTGTTTTTTCAAAAGGATACAAATCAACAATTACAATATCAATTTGAGGGATAGAGTATTGTTTCATTTCGGCAATGTCCTGCGCATTGTCTTGACGGTTAAGAATCCCACCGAAAATTTTAGGGTGCAAAGTCTTCACCCTTCCGCCAAAAATAGACGGATAATCAGTAATAGTTTCTACCGGAATCACCTCTACACCTAGTTTTTTGATAAAGGTCTCAGTCCCTCCTGTTGAGTAGATAGTGATGCCTAAAGTTTTCATTCTGTGAATGATAGGTTCTAATCCTGTTTTATCGAAAACAGAAATCAATGCAGATTTTGCTTGCTTTGCAGTGCTCATTTGAAAAAAAATGTTTGTATTTTTGTGCTGCAAAGATAGTAATTAATTGAGAATTGACAATTGATAATTAACAAATCTTTTTTGTTTATCTTTCGGGGAAGGTTTGGTAATAGATTGGTGGAGGAGAATCTGACTAATATAAAAAAAGAGCCTGTCAGAAAAGTTTAGTTTAAACTTTTAAAGGACAGGCTCTTTTATTTTAGTTGAGTACCAACTTTTCAGTTTTATTATCTCCTTTTTTCAGAGTAATAGAAACTCTTTTAGTTTTACTATTATTATTAAGTGTATAATGTGCTGAGAAAGTAAAGGTATTGGTTTGATTATTAAGTGTTGTGAATTGCGTTCCTTTATCAAGATTGGTAAAGGTAGCATTACCTGCGTTATCAGAAACTACTTGAAAACTGGCGTGTAGAGGGATATCTCCTATTACCTCCCAAGTTGCCTCATCATAGGCATATACTCTTATGCCTTTTATAGGTTTGCCTAAAAGATCTCTTAATTGAATGGTTACAGATGTTGTAACTTTAGAGTTTTCATCTTTATCGTCTTTATCTTTACTACAAGCAAATGTGGTGATTGCTGTAAGCAATAAGACTGCTGTGTACATTAAAAATTTCTTCATTAGTTTATAAAAATTAATTAGTTACAAAATTAATTAGGGAAAGCTGATCGTTATACTCTTTCTGTTGCTACTAAATTCAGCTGTTGTGGAGCCTTCAGTAGGATAAAACATATAACCACTGTTTTGTTTCCAACTTACGGTATAAGTCTCTAATGCTACTTCTAAAGTTTCAGTACT
Source organism: Capnocytophaga sp. oral taxon 329 str. F0087 (assembly GCF_000213295.2). Taxonomy (NCBI): domain Bacteria; kingdom Pseudomonadati; phylum Bacteroidota; class Flavobacteriia; order Flavobacteriales; family Flavobacteriaceae; genus Capnocytophaga; species Capnocytophaga sp. oral taxon 329. Next base: position 24,317 of record NZ_KN389989.1, on the reverse strand, counting down.
TTTCCCTTCCATTACAAAAGTACGGTTACCTACTTTTACTGTATAGGGGTTTGAAGAAGTATTTTTGAGTGTAAGTGTACCTTTACTATTACAGTTTTCAGCACTTGTAAGGGTTACCATTACCATATTAGTAATATGAGGATTAGTGGTATAACTGCCTGTTTTAGTCTGGCTGCAAGGCGTTTTTACTGTGTAGTTAATCTGAGTGTTTACTGGGGCTTGTATATCTACCAATCCTGAATGGTTGGTTGTACCTACTTCAGTTCCTACGGTTACTTTAGCATCTTTTACGGCTTTATTATTTGCGTCTTTTACATAGAAAGTAACCGGTACTTTTCTTTCTTGAGTTTGGCTGTCGCTAAGGGTAATAGTTGCCTCTTGAGCGGTACCGTCCATAGTACGCTCTACTTTTTGGTAATAAGGTTCTAATGAGGTAACCACAAAAAAGGTATAGCCGTTTAGATTAGAAGCTTCGGGTTTGAGGTTTTCGAACACTGCTATTCCTTCAGCATTTGTGTTTACTGCTGCTTTTATATTATTCGCTGGTATTTGCTCTGCATTCCCTTTACTCATTATAAGTAAAGCTTGTATACCCAAAAAATAAACATTTGTTGTAGCGTACACTTTTTTATTGTTAACAGGAGTACCATTGCTTAATACTTTTATTTTTGCAGTATAGCTCTTTGCTACAGCGATTAGGGTTATAGCATTATCGCCTTCAGTAATAGTTTTAGCTACTTCTGTAGAAAGGTATTCATTATCTTTTCTTACAATGAAATAAAGTTTTTTACCTATATAGCCTGATACATCGATACTCGCTTTGCCATTGACTACAGTAGCACTTTCTAAGAGAAAAACGCTCCCTCTGAAAGGAGTTTCAGCTACCCATACCTTCACCCCATCAGTAACCCCTGATACTATAATTTGAGCGGTCGCTGTTTCAGCGGTATTGTTGTTATTGTTGTCGTTGTTACTATTATTGTTGCCACCATTATTTGCAACTTTTCTAAACGTATATTTTTGAGTTTTACCATTATTGTCTTTTGTAATAGTGCTCAAATAGTCTCCTTCTTTAGCAATATCTACAACAGTACGACCTTCTGTATCAACAAGTATTAGCTTATTCTTGTTGATTGAGTAGGTGAAAGCACCTATATTGCGGACACACCTATCATTATCGACATCGAATTGAGAAGCTGCGATAGAAAGCTGTGTTTTGGTAAAAGTGTAAACCGTCTGCTTAAGACAGTTCCATTGCTTTTGGTAGCTTGGGTTATTAGAGATTTTCAGCCCGTCAATTTCAAATTCTATAGGCTGCCAATTTCCTACTAAGAAATCGGTTGTAATAGCATTGTCCGATGAATCGTTATTGTTCTTTTCATCTTGTTTGGAACAAGCTACAATACTGAGAGCTATAAGACATAGCGCTGCAAAAATTGATAATAATTTCTTCATTGTTATAAAAATTAAATTAAACGCTGCAAAGGTATGGCAACACAAAATACTACACAATCTTTATTTCTTCTTATTATGAATATATTTTTCTTATTATGAACTTTTATCACACAAAAATAAGATGCTCTGAGTAAGCTTCGTTAACGCTTATCCTTCGCTTATCCTTCGCTCAAGGTTCGGTAAACCTATACTCAAAACAAGGAGGTACTAAAAACAAAATTTTTAATTCATAATTTATAATTCAAATTTATTTTGTACATTTGCTGCATTCAAAACTAAACACTATCAAAATGATTGAGAATCCAGAAGTAAAAATTAAGCAAGCACGTGAAGTGAAAAGAATTTCACAAGATTTTGTAGCTACTAAATTAGGCATCTCTACACGTGCTTATTCTAAAATAGAAACCGGTGAAACACAGCTGACTATCTCACGTTTAAACGAAATATGTACTATTTTGGAAGTAGACCCTATGAAAGTATTAGGTTTTGATGACAAAAAAGTATTCAATATCAATAATAACTCTACCGGCATCTGCAATGGGGAATACCACCTCAGTCAAATTCCTGAAAAATTATTGCTACAATACGAAGAAACTATACAAGCCCTGAAAGAACAAATAACACTGCTGAAAGCAATGATACATAAATAATAGTCTTTGATTCTAACTATGCTTATCTATTTACAATTATTAAAAGAGAGTTTCAATTTTGCTATCAAATCGCTGCGAGACAACAAACTCCGTACTTTCCTATCACTCTTAGGCGTTACGGTGGGTATCTTCTCTATTATCTCTGTTTTAGCAGCGGTCGATTCGCTAAACCGCAGTATCCAAGAAAACCTTGCCGGCTTAGATAAGAATATGATTAACATCTCTAAATTTTCTTTTGCCCCTACCGACGTACCTCGCTGGCAACGACTCAATTTTCCACAAATTTCTTACCAAGATTTCGAGTTTATGAAGCGCGAAATACCAAATACCGAAGCAGTGGTTTTTGAACTATACGGAGTGAATTCGCCTATAAAATACAACGGAAAAACAATGCCTTCTACCACCATACAGGCTACCTCTGCAGGCGTGGAGCAAATTAGTGATATACGGATAGAAAAAGGCAGGCTTTACACTGAAGCTGAAGCCAATGCAGGAGCCGCGGTGGTGATATTGGGGCATAATCTTGCTGAACAGCTCTTTGGCGAAGAAGACCCTATTGATAAAGAGGTGCGCATTTTTGGCAGACGACTAAACGTTATCGGAGTGCTCAAAAAATATGGCGAGGGACTGGGCGGCGGGCCTGACGACAATGCCTTTGCCCCTGCTAACTTTATAAGAGGATTTATGAATACTGGACCTCAAGGATTACCTACTGGAGTAGTGCTAAAGCCTAAAAAAGGGGTGGATATAGCTGAATTTGAAGCGGTATTGCGCCAGAAGTTTCGCGCTTATCGCGGACTAAAACCTGATGATATCGATAACTTTTTCATCAATAAAATGTCTTCATTTACAGAGATGATTGATGAAACTATCAGTATGATGAACCTTGTGGGCTGGATTGTCGGGGGCTTCTCTATTTTGGTAGGGGGTTTTGGCATCGCCAATATAATGTTCGTCAGCGTGAAAGAGCGCACCAGCTTGATAGGGGTACAAAAGTCCTTAGGAGCTAAAAACCAGTTTATTCTTTTCCAATTTTTGTTTGAAGCAGTACTTTTAGCGATTATTGGCGGTCTATTCGGACTTATTTTTGTATGGCTTACTACCTTTGCGGTCAATGCCGCTACCGACGAATTTAACTTTGTCTTATCACTAAAGAATGTCGTTATAGGTTTAGGTATTTCATTTGTGGTAGGCTTGCTTTCAGGTATTATTCCTGCCTCGTCTGCTGCCAACCTCAATCCGGTAGAAGCAATCAGAACAGGGCAATAATCATTCACCATTCATACTTCTTACAATGAACACATACGCTCTTATTGGCAAAAACATCGACTATTCTTTCTCTCGACAGTATTTTACTGAAAAGTTTAAACGCGAGGGCATTGCTGATTGTCAGTATATCAATTTCGACATACAATCGCTTGATGAGCTGCCTGCTCTCTTAGCTTCGACTCCTAATGTAAAGGGTATGAATGTTACCATTCCGTACAAACGCGACATTAGGCAGTTGCTCTCCGCTGTTGATACTACTGCCCACCAGATAGGAGCTGTAAATACTATCAAGGTTACCCCCATCGGACTCATAGGCTACAACACTGATTATTATGGGTTTGCAGAGTCATTACGCCCTCTTTTGCGCCCTGAACACACCCACGCCCTTATCTTAGGCACAGGGGGGGCTTCAAGTGCAGTAGCTTACGCCCTCAGTCAGTTGGGTATAGGCTACCGTTTTGTGTCGCGCACCCCTGCCATAGGTCAGTTTGCCTACACCGACCTTACCCACTCGCTATTGCAAAAATACCTACTCATTATCAACTGCACTCCTTTGGGCACCTTTCCTAACATTAGCGACTGTCCCCCTCTACCCTACCCGCACCTCAACGCTTCGCATTTGCTGTACGACCTTATTTACAATCCTGCTGAAACTACTTTTTTAGCCAAAGGTAAAAAGCAAGGTGCCACCACCTGCAACGGACAGCATATGTTAGAGCTACAAGCCGAAAAAGCATGGCAGATTTGGCAACAAGAAGCAGACAATTAATTCTCCTCAAAATAAAATACAACAAATGAAACATCTTCTTATAACACTCGCCTTACTATACATAAATACCCTTTTTGGGCAGGAACTCATCGGGAAAGATTGGAAGATAGACAGCTTTTTAGCTCTATACCCTGAGGTCACCGATGTGTATTTCTTAACGGACTCTGAAATGAAAAAATGCCAAGTAGGGCGCGATAGTATCCCTATAAACCTCGATATAGATTCGGGTACTTACTACCTACATAAAATATCTAAAAACGAGATACATCTTATAAAAAGTAAGGGCAAGCGTTCTGCGGACAAACAGCGAGCAAAAGACGCCAAAGCCTTAGCCCACTTCTATAAGCATTTTAAGGTTGAAAGTCACTCACCTAATCCCTCTTTTAGTCTAAAAAGTGACGTGCCAAAAGAGGAACGCATCGGCAAATTTGCACGCAAGTACTTTCACCTAACAAACTACACTATCCTCAAAGGTTTTTCTGACAACTTCACTACTTATTATTTAGTTAAAGACCTCAAAACCAACACCAAGTACTACCTACGCGAAGAGTACTTCAACGGAAAAGTAACGCTGTATTATTACACTGAAAAGGATATAAAGAAGCTCATTAAAGAGAAGAAAAAATAATTTTGGTAAATCATAAATTATTTACTATCTTTGTCCCTACAATTAAGTGCTAACAATTTTAAAACAATTATATTCAATGGAAACACTTACTTCCCCTGTAGGACTGATTGTTATTTTAGCTATCGTCCTTTTCGTTACTATCTCGTCATTAGTGGCGCGCTACAAACGCTGCCCTTCTGACAAAATTCTTGTTATTTATGGTAAAACAGGGGGTACTTCTGCTAAATGTATTCACGGTGGGGGTGCCTTCGTATGGCCTGTTATTCAAGACTTTGCTTACTTAGACCTGCGTCCGCTATCTATCGAGGCAAACCTTACTAACGCCCTGAGCCGTCAGAACATACGCGTAGACGTGCCTTGCCGCTTTACCATAGCTATTTCTACCGAAGCTGAGAATATGAATGCAGCTGCCGAGCGCCTTTTGGGTATTTCACCTGAGCAGATACAAGAGCTGGCTAAGGATATTCTATTCGGTCAGTTGCGTTTAGTAATCGCTACGATGACCATTGAGGAAATCAACTCAGACCGCGATAAGTTCCTCGAAAACATCTCTAAAAACGTCGATAGCGAGCTTAAAAAGATTGGTTTGAAACTCATCAACGTAAACGTAACCGATATTAAAGATGAGTCAGGCTATATAGAAGCGCTTGGTAAAGAAGCAGCAGCCAAAGCGATAAACGAAGCCAAAATAAGCGTGGCTGAACAAGAGAAAATAGGGGAAACTGGTAAAGCACTTGCTGACCGAGAGAAAGATACCCAAATAGCTGAAACACACCGTGATAGAGATGTGAAGATCGCTATTACCCAAAAAGATAAAGAGATTAGCATAGCTGAAGCTAAGAAAGACGAAACGGTAGGTATCGCCGAAGCTAAGAAATTTGAATCTATTGGTAAAGCCGAAGCCGATCGCGATAGCCGTATCAAGATTTCAGAAGCCAATGCGGTAGCTATCAAAGGGGAAAACGAGGCAAAAATAGCCATTGCTAACTCTGAAGCCCTGCGCCGCGAAAAAGAAGCTGAATCATTGCGTATAGCTATTTCAGCAGAAAAAGTACAACAAGCAAAAGCCCTCGAAGAAGCGTATTCTGCTGAACAAAAAGCCGAATCAGCTCGTTCTGAACGCGAGCGCGCTACTCAAGTAGCCAACATCATCGTACCTGCTGAAATCGATAAGCAACGTGCTATTATCGAGGCGCAAGCCGAAGCTGAACGCCTTCGCGAGAAAGCTAAAGGGGAAGCAGATGCTATCTATGCAAAAATGGAAGCTGAGGCGAAAGGTTTATTCCAAATTCTCACCAAGCAAGCCGAAGGATACAAAGATGTGGTGGGGGCTGCTGGTGGCGATCCTACCAAGGCATTCCAACTCCTCCTTATCGAAAAACTTCCTGAATTGGTTAAAACACAAGTAGAAGCTGTTAAGAACATCAAGATTGACAAAATCACTGTTTGGGATTCTGGCAAAGGCGAAGATGGCAACAACTCTACCGCTAATTTCGTATCAGGAATGATGAAAACTGTACCTCCGCTCAACGACCTCTTCAATATGGCTGGTTTAAACCTCCCTACTTACCTTGTCAAAGACGGCAATGTCAATAACAAATTGTCAGAGGCGAATGAAAATACCAAAGACGAAGTACAAAAATCATAAAACAAATAACTAACAACTGACTTTGGCAAAGTTTGATACTTTGCCAAAGTCTTTTTTTACTAATAGCTAATGAAACACCTTATTACCTATCTTTTATTGTTTAGTTCAGCAATTATGCTGGCACAGAAGCCTCAATTTACTAATGCTAAACTTGATGCTGCAACTGTATATTTTAATGCGGCTGAACTTACTCACAGTCTAAGTGCCAACCTCAGCAAAGGAACTAATGAAATAGTAGTAAAAAATGTAGCTAACAACCTAAATGAAAGTACACTCCGTATTTTAGCTCCAAAGAATGTAACAGTACTTTCTGCTCAGTTTACTACTGATAACTATACTGACAATTTACAACCTAAAAACAAGCAAATAAAAGACAGTATAGCATTGCTCAGCAGTCAAATAGACAAACTAAACAACCAAATAACAGCCGAAAAGCAAATAATAGAGTTTATCAAGGAAAATAAAAAGGTTTTAGGGAGCAATACATCTCTAAATGTAGCTGAATACACCAAGTTTATCAACTATTCCAAGGAAGAATTAATATCTTCTCTTGATAGAGTAGATGTTTATACCGAAAAGCAAAACAAATTACGCACACTTCAATACAAATTAGAGCAGCGTCTGAAAGGAGAAGTGAGCAAGGAAGAAACTCTTTCTAATGGCAAAATTGTATTGCAAGTAATGAGCGAAATGCCCCAAAAAGCTGATTTTGTGGTTAGCTACATCACACCAAACGCCACTTGGACTCCTTTTTATGATCTTCGTGCAGAGAATATCAACAGTCCATTAAACTTAGTGTACAAAGCCCAAATAAGACAGAATACAGGGGTGGACTGGAAACATATCAAGCTGAGCCTATCAAGTGGCAACCCTAATGAGCAGAACGAAATTACCTTATTGCATGCTTGGTATCTTCGTTTTGGCAGTCGTTATACTGAACGGCAAACGGCTTATATTGCCAATTCTCTTTCTTATAAAAAAGAAGTTAAAGATACTGAAAAGAATGTAATGAATGAGGTTAGTATGGATAGATATACTGAAGTAAATGAAAGTCAGCTCAACACCTCATTTGATATAAATACGCCTTATGATATTCTTTCCAACGGCAAAGAACATAGCGTATCACTTAAAGAACTCAAGATTAAAGCTAAATACGAGTATTATGCAGCTCCACGCGTAGATAATGGCATATATTTGATAGCCTTAGTTGATGATTATTCCCAGTACAATCTGCTTGCCGGTGAAGCTAACATCATCTTTGAAGATATGTATGTAGGTAAAACGATGATTAATCCACATCAGACTACCGAGAGTATGCAGCTAACGATGGGCAATGACAAGAAAATAAGTGTAAAACGCGAAAAAGTAGTTGATAAGTCCGAAACTAAGTTCATTTCTAGTAATAAAGAGCAGACTTTTACGTATGAAATAACAGTAAAGAACAACAAAAAAGAGGCTATCGACCTAATAAAACTAAAAGATCAATACCCTCTTAGCTCTGATGAGAAAATACAAATAGAGCTTTTAGAGTCATCAAAAGCTGAAATCAACACAGAAACAGGCATTCTTACGTGGAATACAAACTTAAAAGCAGGAGAAAGCAAGAAGTTCCGCATCAGTTATAAGGTAAAATACCCTAAGAATGAAATAATAAGTAATTTATAAATATTAAATCATTAGTGATTAGCCATAAAAAAAGCAGTTGGAAAATATCCAACTGCTTTTTTATAACTAATAGCTAAAGACTATGTACTAATAAAGTCCTTCTACAGACCAGTAGCGTTCGCCGGTATCATAGTTTACGGTTAGGATACGAGCGTTAGGATGTTTTTCAAGCACTTTGGCTACTGCTGCCAAGGCTGCCCCTGTAGAAATACCTGCCAAAATACCTTCTTGTTTAGCAAGGCGACGTGCATAGTCATATGCTTCTTCTTTTGAGATAGCAATAACTTCATCTACTACCGCAGGATTATAGTTATCAGGTATAAAGCCTGTACCTAAGCCTTGCAAGGCGTGAGGACCTGGTTTACCTCCACTTAGCACCGCTGATTGGTCAGGCTCTACTGCTACTGTTTTAAGGTTAGGGAAATGTTGCTTAAGTACTTTTGATATTCCAGAAATGTGACCTCCTGTACCTACTCCTGTTACAAAATAGTCAAACCCTTCTGGGAATGATTGTAAGATTTCTTGTGCTGTTGTAGCTTCGTGTACCGCAGGATTTGCAGGATTTTGGAACTGCTGAGGCACCCAATAGTTAGGATGTTCAGCCGCAAGCTCAAGTGCTTTAGCTACTGCTCCGCCAGTACCTTTTTCTTTAGGAGTAAGAACCACTTCAGCTCCGTAAGCAGCCACTAATCTACGGCGTTCTATACTCATCGATTCTGGCATTACTACTATCAGCTTATAGCCTTTTACAGCTGCTACAAGTGCCAATCCCACCCCTGTATTGCCTGAGGTAGGCTCAACTATTACGGTATCTTTTTTAAGGACACCTTTAGCTTCAGCATCTTCTATCATTGCGAGCGCGATACGGTCTTTGATACTCCCACCAGGGTTCAAACGCTCCAATTTAATAAATACGTTGGCTTTTTCGCCAAACAATCTGTTGATTTTCACTTCGGGTGTATGCCCGATAAGTTCTAAAACATTTTTGTACGCCATTATATAAAATATTAAAATTATTAAATTACAAAATTAATTGGTTCTTCATACACTTCATTGTCTTTCACTATTATCTGTCCTTTATGAAAAACCTTAGTAAAAGGCTCTATACTGCTGGTTAGCCATACATTACCCCCTATAATACTATCGTGTCCTATAACAGTTTCGCCACCCAGAATAGTAGCCCCTGAGTAAATCACCACATTGTTGCCTATAGTAGGGTGACGCTTAGTATGAGCTTTTTCTACCGATACTGAAAGTGCCCCCAAGGTTACACTTTGATATATCTTTACATAGTCGCCTATTACAGTTGTTTCTCCGATTACGGTACCTGTACCGTGGTCTATCATAAAAGGTACTCCTATCTGTGCTCCTGGGTGAATATCAATACCTGTTTTGCTATGAGCGTATTCAGTAAGTATACGTGGCAAAAGTGGTATATGTCGTTGCCATAGTTCGTGAGCAATGCGGTACACCATTATAGCAAAGAAACCGGGATAAGTAATTTGCACCTCGCGTAGTGAAGCTGCTGCAGGGTCGCTCTCTATAAAATACTGAGCATCTTCTTTAAGTTTATTATATATATCAGGCAAAATACAGTCGTAATAATCACCCACTTGCTGCTTTTGATATTCTTCCACTATAAAATCATCTACTATAGTAATAAAATCGTATTTCAAGTTGTGATAGCGCGCCTCTATATTAGCCTTAGATAAACAAGTTCGTTCATCTATCAAAAACAAGAATTGAAATAGTTCTTCTACAAAAGTAGTAATATTCTGTTTGCTCACGTGATGTTGGAGCGTTTGGCTTTCTTTATAGAGAGCTTCTATAAAACTATCAGCACAATTCACTTTTGTCATATCTAAAAAAATAAACCCCACTAACTTTTAAAGCAGTGGGGTATGTTAATAATTCTTATAAAAATATCACTATTTCTAAGAAATGACCAACAAGGCACTGCCTTTTTGTAGGGTGCAACACATTGTCATCATCATATAAATAGCTAATTTCATTTTTGTTCTTTATTCTATTTAACGGGGCAAAGGTAAGAATAATTTTCTAATATACAAATAAAAAGTAAAAAAATATTTATTTTATTTTATAAAAGAAAGAATAGTCTCTAAACGACGTAGAGTTTCTTCTTTGCCAATAAGTTCTATAATATCAAACACGTGAGGGCCTTTTAGTTCGCCTACCAATGCTAATCGCAGAGGAGGCATCACTTGTCCAAAACCTAACTGTTTGGTTTCCATATAGTTTTTAACAGCTTCCTCTAAGGCTACAGAATTAAAGTCTGAGGTGTTTTGCAACACTTCTATAACTTCTCTCACTATGGTAGGGGTGTTTTCTTTCCATTGTTTCTTCACAGCCTTTTCATCATATTTTTTTGGAGCTTCAAAGAAAAATTTACTAAGTTCCCAGAAATCTGCCACAAAAGTAGCGCGCTCTTTAATGAGAGAAACTATCTTTTCTACTTTGGTAGAAGCTACTTCTATGCCTTTAGCTATTAATTCCTTCTGAAAAGTTGCTGCTAATTCAGCATCAGATTTCTTTTGTAGATATTGGTGATTAAACCATTTTATTTTCTCAGGATCGAAGCGAGCTCCTGCCTTGTGTACTTTCTCTAAATCAAACAGCTGTATGAGTTCATCCATACTAAAAATCTCTTCGTCATTCCCTGGATTCCATCCTAGAAGTGCTAAGAAATTAATGAGAGCTTCAGGAAAATACCCTTCACCACTAAAACCTTTTAGTGTTTCGCCATTTTCTGTCCAATCCATTGGAAAAACAGGGAAACCAAGTTTAATACCATCACGCTTACTCAACTTACCATTACCTACAGGCTTAAGAATAAGAGGTAAATGAGCAAAAGCAGGAGCTTGCCAACCAAAAGCACGGTATAACAATAAGTGTAATGGCATAGAGGGTAACCATTCTTCTCCTCTTATGACGTGGGTAATTTCCATTAGGTGATCATCTACTATATTAGCTAAGTGGTAAGTAGGCATACCATCACTTTTGAAGAGTACCTTATCATCTAAAGTGCTAGTATCTATCGTCACTTCGCCACGTATCATATCACTCATTTTAAGTATCTCTTTTTCAGGCATCTTAAAACGAACTACATAAGCATCGCCTTGTGTTAATCGTTGTTGTACCTCTTCAGAAGTTAGTGACAACGAGTTTTCTAAAGTATTACGAGTAGCCCAATTATATATAAAAGTATCTCCTTTTTCTTCACATTCTTGACGTGCTTTCTCAAGGGCTTCAGCTGTATCAAAAGCATAGTACGCCCAACCATTATTTATCAGGGTATCAGCGTATTGTTTATATAGAGGCTTACGCTCACTTTGGCGATAAGGAGCGTGTTTTCCTTCTTTTCCTACTCCTTCATCATAAGTAAGCCCTAACCAGTTCAGCGAATTAATAATATATTGTTCAGCCCCCTCTACATACCTATTTTGGTCGGTATCTTCTATTCGAAGCAAGAAATCACCGCCGTGTTTTTTAGCAAATAAATAATTAAACAGAGCCGTACGTACGCCTCCAATATGCAATGCCCCTGTAGGACTTGGGGCAAACCTTACTCTAACCATTTTTTTCTATAATAATTTTAAATCTTTAATCACTCTAAAAGCTACATTTACGTGTTCTTCTGGCATCACTATTGTAAATTCATTAGTCGTAGAAATTACCTCATTTAAAGTAACACCCTCCCACGCTAAACGCTGAAAAATGAAATAATAAATACCTGGCACAGACACATTTTCTTCAGGCAACTTCACACTTATTGACCCCAATTCAGGAAATTTGTACAAGCAGCGTTCTTTTCTAAAAATATCTTCTACCAACTTTTCCATCGTATTACTGATAATAAGGCTGGTTTCGTTTATACCACGTGTAGTAGCATAAAATATTTCTCTATCTTGCATTCTGCTCATTAACTCTGCTTGGCAGTTCATTAGGGTTTGCGAGGCTAAATAAGTGTAGTCTGTTAGATTAGAACGCACAGTTATATCACCTATATTCTTGAGCACCTTCACAATACGATGGGTAGACCTAAACTCCATATCTACTGATAATCGCTTGAGTGCCATCACTATAGCACCATTTCGTACCTCGCGATTACTATTTTCTTCTTGAATCTCCTTCCGAATAATTCGTGCTAACGAAGTAAGGTTAATAATACCCTGCGAAAGGGCTGTCTGCAAGAATGGTTTGGTTTTAATATAATGCTCTACTGAAGCTGCCACGGTTTTCATAATAGTCTGATTTATAAAATTGTTACAAAGGTATCAAAAAAAATCTATTTAGCAAACAAGGAAGAATTTTTGTGTCTATTTTAACACTTTTCAAAAAGGATAAAAAGCATCCTCTATATAATTAATATTGTATTCTACGTTATTTTTTACTATCGAAATAATATCAAACTGTACCTCTACATCTAAATCTTTTCGTCGTACATAATAGTTGGCTGATTTGACTAATAGGTCTATTTTGCGTTGATCTACAAACGATTCAGGCTCACCGTATGCGGTTGAACTACGGGTCTTTACCTCTACAATGTGCAAAATATTACCTTTTTGTGAGATAATATCAATCTCTGCATGACCATACCTAAAGTTACACTCCAAAATAGTATGCCCTTCTTTTGTCAGAAAATCTACAGCTTCTCTCTCTCCTTCTTTGCCAAAATCATTATGCGCTGCCATTGTCTTTATCTAAGATATAAATTAATCTATTACTACTATTACAAAACGATAATCAAAAGGGTTGAAGTCTGATACTAACTCAGAAATAAGTGTTTTACCTTTAAGAAGATAAAAATCACTAAAGTTAGAAAAGCGTTCTTGTAATATTCCATTCGGGAAAAGTTCACTTTGCAAATGAATAACACGCTCTAATTCCTCTAAGAACTTGCGTTTTTGAGCCTTTAAAAGTCTTTTTTCAAGCTTATCTAAACCTTTTAGTTGCCGTACTTCTTGTGCTTTTACTGCATTTTCAAAGGTAATATCTGTTTTTTTTGCCAACAGATGCAAATCTGCAAATTGTTGAAGTAAAACGGCTTTTTGAGCAGAAAAATCTATAGGAAACTCACTTAGCTGCTGTACCTTTAGATTCTTTAAATCCTCTGGTTTTAAAAACAAATCAACAGGATGAAGTTTTAGTTTTTCTATTCTCTCATACTGTCTTTTTGATACTAACATAGCTGAGTTACGCAGCATCAGCATAGGAAAAGGTACTTCTTGCTTATTGAAAAATCGTTTTAGCTCTAACCAATACGCTATTTCTCCGCTTCCTCCGATATAAGCCAAATTAGGTAGTATTACCTCCTGATACAAAGGGCGCAATATCACATTAGGAGAAAAACGTTCAGGATAACTATTCAACTCTTCTAAAATAGAGGCTTCAGTAAATTTTATATCAGTATTTAGCACTTCAAAGCCTTCAGAGGTACGCACTATCCTATTTCTACCTCCTTTAGTTAGATAAAACATATTTATCTCGCGCGGATTGACTTGTATAGGATAAGCTGCATCTAACGCTTGCAGATCTGCTATCGTTTTTTCTACTTCTTTTTATGCCGTATGATTGAACAAATCTTCCTTAATATAAGGAATAAACAGTTGTTTCAAATCTTTATCATTACCATCAATCACTACTACCCCGTATTCTTCAAAAAGTGCATTCACTAAATAGCGAGTAGCTTCGGCCAAATTATGATGCTTCAAATAACTATCGCGGAACAGAGTCTTTAATTCTTCAGCATTTTTACCCAAGCCTATTGCTTTATCAAAAGTTTGAAAAACAGCATCAAGAGTATCAGTAGCAAAGTTACCAGTAGCTCCTGTCTGCTCACTATTCCAACAAATTGTTCTATTATTTAAATGAAAATGGTTTATTTCATCAAAATCGTGATCTTCAGTTGCCATCCAATAGATGGGCACAAAGTGAAAATCGGTATAAAACTCTGAAAGTCTTTTAGCAGTATTGATAACCGAAATAATTTTGAAAATGAAGTACAGATGCCCCGTAAATAAACTTAACTGATGCCCTGTAGTAATAGTAAAAGTGTTCTTTTTAGCTAAAAGCTCTATATTTCTTAATACTTTGGGTGATGTTTTCACCTCAGCATATTGTGCTTTTAGGCTTTTTACTAATACGGCACGAGTATCAGCTGAAAAATAAAATTCTTTTTCATCTATCTGTTTTCTAAACTGAAACAATTCAGGGAAATTGTTATAAAAAGAACGTACCTTTTCCTCTTCACCTAAATAATCGGTGATGAGTTTTGAGAAGAATCGTATTTCTTGGTAAGGAATATGTGCCGTAATCATACTTTTTCTATCTAAGGGTTAATCATCATCTAAAGATGAATCATCAGGAATATCTAAAGAACTGACTCCTATTTCGTCTTCTTCATTATTCATAAAGTCATCATCCTCATCAAAATTTTCCATAGTATCTGCCAAACGTGTACTCACCTTCACTAAATAAATAGTATCTTCAGTGCGTACTTCTAAGGCGTCAACTGTTTCGTTTTTAGCGTTTTTAAAACGAATAACATCTGCATCAGTATATCCTTCAGGATACTTCTCTACCAACATTGATAAGATTTCATTGGTAAGTTTATTGTAATCAACTATAATTCGCTTCATAATTAATATTATCTTTTTCGGCGGCTAATGTAAGGCATTTTTTATAATTACAAAATAAAAAACGTACTTTTTTTTATTTTGTATTATCTTTGCCCCGACAAAAGTCTTATATTCACTATATTAATCATAAAAGATATGCAGTTATTCTATCACCCAAACATTGATAAAAATACCTCTAATTGCTTTTTCGACAAAGAAGAAAGCCAGCATATAGCAAAAGTCTTGCGCAAAAAACAAGGCGATACTCTTCATATCACTAATGGTAAAGGATTCCTTTTTGAGGGACAGCTTAGCTTTGCTTCGCCAAAACAATGCGAGGTTAGTATACTAAAATGCCAAGAGCAGATACATCGTCCTTATCACCTGCATTTAGTTGTAGCTCCTACTAAAATGAACGAGCGCTACGAATGGTTCTTAGAAAAAGCGACTGAAATAGGTATCGACGAAATTACCCCTATCATCTGCCAACATTCTGAACGTACTTCGTTGAAGTTAGAACGCTTTGAAAAAATCATTCTTTCTGCTATGAAACAGTCCTTGCAATGCTACCTACCCACACTTAATTCTCCTATAACATCAGCTGCTTTTTTTAAACAAATGATGACAGATACATCGGATAAATATATAGCACACTGCCAAGAAAATGAAAAAATATTGCTTTCAAACGCTCTCACCCCATTGAGTGAGCGGATTACGATACTTATAGGTCCTGAAGGAGACTTCTCTGAAGAAGAGATTAGTACGGCTATCGCACAAGGTTTCCGCCCTATTTCATTAGGAGATACTCGCCTGCGTACTGAAACAGCTGCCATAGTGGCCTGCCATACTGTACTAACAGTTAACGAACTGAGAAATAAGTTATAATCTAATCTTATGACCAATTAGCGGCGTTGTAAGTAAAGCTGTGATTGAGCATAGTCAATCACAGCTTTTTTCTTTAATAGTATATCAGCTCCTATAATTCCTTGTACAGGTTCTGCTCCAAACTCGGCAAGAGCCCTATTGATGTGTGATAAATCAAAAATCAATAAAGGTTGTTTCTTAATAATTACATCGCCTATCTGCAGCAAGTTGCCAACTGAAGTTTGCGTTTTGAGTGTGTCAGTCCCTGCGCCTGTCGCTCTTATTTCAGACCTTTCAGCTATCAACTCGAAATAATCAGCCCAATTCTCGCCTATACATGTATTAGAAGCTCCTGTATCTAAAATAAATCGACCGCTTTTGCCGTTCACTCTCGCATATAAAATAAAATGTAAAGTGTCAATACTCTCTAAAGACACTGACACATAGCCTTTTTTCTTTATGAGAAACTTCTTTAATGTATGCCCCATTTATTTTTTACTTCTGTCACTACCTCTTTAATATTTTGCTCTTTAGCCTTAGGATAAATAAGCAAAACATCCTCTCTGTCTACAATGATGTAATCTTTTAGTCCGTCAATTATTACATATTTTGAACTTTCAGTACGAACAATATTATTTTCAGCATCTCTGAGTAGGGTTTGCGCATTGATAACTGCATTTTTTTGTTCATCTTTTAAAGTTTTTTCATACAAAGAGCCCCAAGTGCCTAAATCATTCCAATCAAAATGAGCTGGAAGCACATAGATATTAGTAGAAGGTTCTAGAATAGCGTAATCTACCGATATATTTTCAGCCAAACCGTATGCACTAGCAATAAAATCTACCTCATCTTCTGTATTATATACATTTTCGCCTCTTGTAAATAGCTCATACATCTCTGGTTGATATTTTTTATAGGCAGTTAGTACTGTATCGGCTGTCCATATAAAAATACCAGCATTCCACAAGAAATTGCCTTGCTTAAGAAACTCTTTAGCAGTAGCATAATCAGGTTTTTCTCGAAACTGACTCACCTTTTTGATAGCTATCTCTTCGTTTTTTTCATATTGTATATAACCATAGCCGGTATTAGGGAAAGTAGGCACTATACCCAAAGTAAGTATATTATCAGCACGTTGTGCAGCATTAAAACAAGAAATCACATCATGCATAAAGGCTTTTTCATCTTCTATCCAAGCATCGCTAGGGGCTACAATCATTACTGCCTTGGGATTGCGTTTGTTTATTTTCATCGCTGCATATAATATACAAGGAGCCGTATTGCGCATACAAGGCTCTAACACGAGGTTTCGAGGCAATATATTAGGTATTTGTTCTTCTACTATACTTTTGTATCTTTCATTAGTGAGTATCAGTATATTCTCTTGAGGAATAAACTTCTGAAAACGCGCATAAGTACGTTGCAAAAGTGTCTGCCCTGTACCCAACATATCGTGAAATTGTTTAGGATATTCGGTAGTACTCACAGGCCAAAAGCGTGAGCCAACCCCTCCTGCCATTATCACTGCATAATAATTATTTACCACATTGGTAATGTTTGCCATAGTATTGTTTGTTAATTAATTTTTTATTAGTTCTACTTCAGCATGAGGTTGAAAAATATATTTCTTCCCCGTACTTAATTCTATACAATCGTAACATTTCACACGACGTTGCCCTTTTCTGAACACACGTCCGTCTTTTATTCTAAAAGTGCTTCCTATAGGCAACTGATAGATAAAATTTACTGTTTCGCCACTATCATACTGCTTGAGTGCAATAGCTAAAACAGGGTCTATATCACTGCTCGACATAGGGTTAAGAAAATGTCGGAGCAGTACACTGAGTAACTGCTGAGGAAATATTTCAGGTATAATAAAAGGCTTCATCAGCTGTTGAAAAGTATATTTCCATTCTATTCCGTGAGGTTTTATTAACTTACCATATTTTTCAAACGCCAACAAGTGGGCTACTTCGTGTATAAAAGTAATCAAAAAACGATATTTATTAGCAGTAGCATTCATTGTTATGAGATGTTGCCCGTCTGGAAGTTGCCTATAATCCCCATGCCTTGTTTTTCGCTCATTTACTATTTTCAAATATATTTTATTTGCTTTAATCAGTTCAAAACAAGGAGTTACTGCATTTTCAGGCAAATATTTTGCAAGTATCTCTTTCATCTTATTACACATATTTATGTGCAGCATCGTATTGTATTTCAGTAAGTTACGGACTACTTAGTACCGTTATTTTACTATTTTTTGACACACTGCCGACACAGTGTTTTGCATTGTTTCCTGTTTATTTACAAGTGTTTTGCGGGGCTCTCCCCTCTTCCCTCGCAGCTTAAAAGCCTTTCGCAGCGCGAGCGCAGCTCGCCACAACAAACCGTTGGGCGCAGCCCAACACCTTATTTCTTATGTTCTTTTGGGGGGCAACTCTTTTCACCTCCCCTATTCACCCCCTCTTTAAGTTTTAAAAAATGTTGCAACTTAGACAACCAAACGAACGGGGCGTATATTTCTATTATTTTATTTTCTCTTATAACTTACTATATATCAATACATTATAAAGAGAAAAAGAATAAAGAATACAGTAAAAAAGCGGTTGCAAGAATGGTTGTAAGATTGGTTGCAACTTTTTTTACGGTTGCAAGAATTCTTGCAACCTTCTTTACTTACTTTATCGGTTAATCATCATTTTCTTGTCTATCAATACTTTCAAACAGTTCATCTAAAGTATGAAGAAACGTATCTATAGCACCCTCTTTGTTATACAGCTCTTTTTCTATGTCTATTTCATTTAAGCTATACATTCCATTTATGTTATGGGTGAGTTCTAATTTCAAAAAACCACGTTCTTGCCTTATCTCTAATAGATAACCGGAACCCAAATTTTCGTCTTCAGGTTCATCTGTAAGGAATATTTCTATTTTTCCTTGCTCTTTTATTTCATAGCGTGAAAACACACCCTCATCTTCCCCAATTTTTATAGCAGGATAGACAACAGAATTATAAACACCCTCTTCTATAAAGTATATTTTATTAATCTCATCAATACGCCTTTGTTCAGCTTCTTTTTCTTGAGCAGCTAATATATTACTTCTGTTTTTCAAATACTCTAAACTCATTCTATTACCAGTTTTGCGTTTTTTACTTCTCTCCCATTACTAATTTCAATAAATGTTCACGCTTATCTGCCGATATTTCAAAGGTAACAGACACCTTATCGGCATTACCGACCACAGTTTCACTATCCACATACTTTTTAGGATAGGTAAATATATCCGCCACTTCCATTTGCAAGTTACTTGCAATATTTGAAAGTTGCCATAAACTTAACTGCAGGCTTCCGTTGAATATCTTACTCATCTGAGTATCTCCAGTCTCCGCATATTCCGCTATCGCTTTTTGTGTTAAGTGCCTATCTCTCATTATAAGCCGCAACTTTTCTACAACAGGGTGGATTTCCTTTATTTCTGTCTCTTTATCTTTCATAGCACTACAAAGTTAAGAATTGAAAATCATATAGTTATAAAAATAATTGCAATATATTTTCACTTTTTGAACAAAAAACTTGCAAATATTGAAATAATATGTCTATATTTGCAGCCGTAAGTGAATACCAAAAGAGCCGACTAAAATAGACGCCTCTTTTGGCGACAAATATACGAACTATTTTCGACAATTAAAACAGAAACCAAAAAAAGAAACGCTATGAACCAAGAGAGACCTCAAAAAGACACCATCGAAACACCCCTAACCATCGACATTCGCACTTGTAGCTACAACCCCGAAGTACGCGCCGGCAAAGCCCCCATTACTGCATTCGATGTACTACAATGGCTGCACGCTAATACAGACAGTGGCATAACCCCCAATATCACCGCTGACGGCTCTATATGTCTTA
>NZ_KN389989.1:4195-4798 GCF_000213295.2 Capnocytophaga sp. oral taxon 329 str. F0087 | reverse complement strand
CTACAATGGCTGCACGCTAATACAGACAGTGGCATAACCCCCAATATCACCGCTGACGGCTCTATATGTCTTATAACATTACTTAAGTTTAGTAATGGTTTTTTATACGAAAAAATAGCCCAGTGGGACATACGTTACCCTTACTTAGACCAGCAACCTATATCGCTGATTAAAGCACTTGCCCCCTATTACCAGTTCACTAATTTCCTTGAAAAAATGCAACTTATTAGCATCGCTTTTAATAAATAAAAACCTAAAAAAAAGAACGTTATGAACACAGAGAACACCCCAGAGAGAAACAACGAAAACCTAAAAATGATTACAACATTTTCAATTACCTTGTACGAAATTGACGAAGACCTCCAAAGAATAATCATAGAGCGCGACCAGAGTTTTAAAGGGCTTGCCGATATAGCACAAGCCTTAATCAATAATGCCGACAAAGCATTCGTGCGTTCTGCGGTTGCAACAATGGCAACAATAGTCGAAGCGTTTAAACAATACACCAAAGAATAATGATACAAGCCCACACCATACAAGTAAACCTAAAACCAGAGATAATAGCACAGATAGACGACACTGCTATCGCACACCTGCATATTA
>NZ_KN389989.1:0-3565 GCF_000213295.2 Capnocytophaga sp. oral taxon 329 str. F0087 | reverse complement strand
AGTATTTAGCCTGCCTGTAGAAGAACTTGTCGAGGTACACCGAAGCTAAAGCGAACACGTACCGAACACGAAGCGAACACGTAAAACCATAAAACAATGGACGAAGCTGAAATATATATAGCTCTTAATGGTATAAGACATTTTTATTATCGTCTCTATATAGATATTATAAAATTAGATAAAAATACCATTGAATTATCAATTTTCCCAGAGTATAATAAAGAAAAAGCCCAAAAAATAGCCGCTTATTTTGCTTGTGCGTTAATCTTTATTTCAAATAGTAGAAATTCCAACGAACCGTATAAAACCATAATACAATGAACCAGATAAACCAAGTAACCGCGCGCCTCAATGCCGTGCTAAACATCGATGATATTAGAACCAATATGATAACCATTGAGGATAATATGCTTATCATCGACCTTAATTACTACAGCGAAGAAGCCCTTGTTAATCTATACAACCGAGCTGCTGGGGGCTACCTCTCAATTCGTCCAGAGATAAGTGCGGGGCAACTCTCCTATGCTCTTGTGCCAGAAAAATACACAAAACCAGCCCCAGCCTTTGCTTACCCAGAATAGCCAGAATAGTAAAATAACGTTAGTTAGTTGTTAGATAAGCCGTGCATAAGTGCACGTAATGCACGGCTTTTTTCCTAACTACTAACTGCTAATACCTAACAACTAATGGATAGTAATTTCGACAATATAAAAGAACTCCTTTGGGACGCTACCGACTACGGTCGCCAGTTTTTCCTTGATGAGTTTGCTGCAGAAATATCCGCCAATCGCGGTCGCACAAAAGGCTTCCGCGTACGACCAGACGACAAAACAGGCTCCTGCCATATACACCAGCGCAACAGCACTGCCCCTTACACTTTTACCGATTTCGGCGTCGATAGCAAAGGACTTAATGCCATTGACTACGTACAGCAGCGCGACCATTGCACAGCTTTCGAGGCACTAAAAACCCTATGCGCCGCCTACAGCGTACCCCTGCCAAACGGTGCTAAAATCCAACCAAAAGTGTCTTTTTCCTCCGATGTAACCGAAGAAGTAGGCACTTGGAGCGTAACCTTTGCCGACACCTTTCAGCACACCAAGTACCTACGCCGTCTATTTCCGTATTATACCCCAGAACTCCTAAATGCGTATCATTTTAAAGAAATAACCGACTACACCACAATTGGGCTCAACGACAAAGGGAACCGATACCGCAAAACCACACAAAGCACCCCAGAATTTCCTATTTTTGGCTATGACAAAGGCGATTTTGTAAAAATATACCAACCATTAGCCCAAAAAGGCGACAAACTAAACCCTAAACACTCATTCGTAGGCGGAAAATCCGGCAATCGTATAGTATACGGTTGGGACAGACTATTGCGCTTGGTCGATTACGAAGCCATAAAAACCCTAAATGAAGAACTAAAAAACACCAAAAGCAAAGAACTACGCACCGAACTCACCGCAGAACTCAATGCCTTAAAACTCGACACCGTTATCATCGCCACCGGCGGCTCTGACGGCATCAATATAGCCTCACTCGGCTACAATGTTATATGGTTTAATTCAGAAACAGAAATCATCAACGCTGAAGAATATCAGCAATTATCCCTACTGGCACGAAACATCTACTACGTGCCAGACCTCGATGCTACAGGCGTACGACAAGCCCTACAAGTAGCCGATACCTTTATCGACATTCGCCTCGTTTGGCTACCAAAAGAACTAAAAGAAAACGGCAAAAAAGACTTTGCCGACTGGCTACGCCTACACCACACCGCCGGACAAGATGCTCTACAATCACGCTTCAAACTCCTACTACAGCAGTCCCTAAACTTCCGCTTTTGGGAGTTTACCGAAAAAGGCAGCGTACAGTTCAATCCCACCAAAGTAATACACTTTTTGCACCTACAAGGCTACTACACCTACGCTTCATCTTTTGCCGAATTAAAAGAAGACGAATGCGAATTTGTAAGCCTCAAACACGGCTGCATCGACCGCGTGCTATCTACCGACATCAAAAAGTTCGTACTACAATGGTTAGACCATAAAGTATTCGACCAGCGCGTACGCAACCGCGTATTTTCAGCCGCCGCCTTTCAGCCCTCACATCTGAAGATGCTACCCCTATACCCAAAAGAAACCCCCAATTACGGGCGCAATTATCAATGGTATTTCTTTACCGAAAAAGCCATAAAAGTAGAAGCCAACACCATAAGCCAATACGACTACAAAAAAACAAGTAGCATACAGTTTTGGCGCGACGAAGTCATACCCCACCCTATCAGCCTACTACCCCCTGCATTCGAGCATTACACCGATGAGCAAGGGCGCACCCGCCTGCGCATATTATCCCCTGCCAGCCATTATTTCAAAGTGCTAATAAACTCAAGCCGTATTTATTGGCTCAAAGACGCCTGCCCCGAAACCGAGCAAGACAAACAACCCTTTAGCATACACAGTCCCAACCTCACCGACGAAGAAAATTACGCCCAAGAACTACACCTAATGAATAAAATATACTGTGTAGGCTACCTACTCCACCAGCACAAACGCGAGAGCGAAGCCTATATAGTAATGGGTACCGACTACAAGGGCGGGAACTCTGCAAGAGGTTCCTACGGCGGTACCGGAAAATCTTTTTTGGTAAATGGTATACGCAAGCTGCTAAAGAGCAAGTATATAGACGGAAAAACCATCGGAGCCAACAAATTCCCTTATGATAAGGTAACCGAAAAAACGCGCCTTGTATTCCTTGATGATATGAACTTCAACCAAGATTTCCGCGACTTTTATAACAAAGTCACCGGCGATTTCGAGGCAAACCACAAAGGCGGCAAAATATTCTATATCCCATTTGAGCGAAGCCCTAAGATGGCAGCAACCACTAACTACGTACCCGATTTTGAAGAGAGTTCGCTGGTGCGCCGCCTCTTATTTTACCAAAATTCCGACTATTATCACGCCAAAACACCCAAAAACGATTACAAGTTTAGCCGCAAAATCTCTGACGATTTTGGCGGGCGCGATATTATGACCGCCGAAAGCCCTACAGAAGAGTGGAACACCGACTATAATTTTTTATTCAATTGCCTACAGTTCTACCTATCCTGCCCAACTAAGATAGAAGCACCGCTTGAGGCACTCGAAAACCGCCGTACCCTGCTCACCATAGGCGACACCTTTATGGCGTTTTTCAATACCTATTTCTCTGACGACACACATCTAAACGTATTCTTTTCAAAGCCAGATTTCAACCGTGAAGTACAAAACGAAATAGGCGGCAAATACACCTCTCAACAGATAGAGAAGAAGCTAAACGACTATTGCACCCTAAAGCAGTGGGCGCTATCCACCGAAAAGCGCAAGATAAACGGTATAAGCACCGTATGTTTTCTTATAGACACCAATAATAACAAACCGCAAAACAACGCCGAAAAACCAGAAGAAACCACCCCAGCTGCCCCCAAGACAAACAACCTTGCCGGCATCGAGGACGATATACCATTTTAATTATGCTGAAAAACCCGAATGAATTTGCCAAGGCGATGACCTATTTA
>NZ_KN389988.1:69153-85879 GCF_000213295.2 Capnocytophaga sp. oral taxon 329 str. F0087 | reverse complement strand
TCACCTATTTCTTTTAAGCTATTAGGAAATACGATAGAAGTAAGATTTGAACCTTTGAAGGCTTCAGTTCCTATAGTGTTTACTCTTTGCAGCTTGCTGTCAGCTTGCATATCAAGAGTAGTAGTGCTGCTGTTTGTCCATTTCACTAAAGTAAGTCCATCACTATTCAACTGATAATGGTCGGCAGGCACATCGTTTTTATGGTCATTGTCATCGCTTTTACTACAACTTGCAAAAGCTAAAACAGCTAAAGAAGCTGCTAAAAAAATACTTTTTTTCATATTGATTTATTTTTTGAATTAATATTTGCGACAAAAATACAGCTTATTTCTTATTCAATAAGTTAAACAAAAGTTAAATTTGTATCTCAATTCAATGTACAAAGGTGCAGGCTATTCATAAAAAAATCGAACAGCTATAAACTGTTCGATTTTTTTATGTTCTAATCAGCTGGGATTAAAAAATATCTTTGATGTGCTTCATACTATTAGCAATACTGTCTTTAGCTTCAGCAAAATCACCTTGACCTATTTTCTTGATGATGTTGGTGGCAAAGCCTTTCATCTGTTCAAAAGTGATGTGCGGAGGCATCGCTAAGGTATCGCGATTGGTGTAAATGTTCACCAAAGTAGGACCATCGTGCTCAAAAGCCGCTTTCACAGTAGCCTCGAGGTCTTCGGTTTTGGTCACTTCATAGCCTTTGATGTTCATCAGCTCAGCAAGTTTATCGAAAGGAGGGTTTACCATATTGGTTTGCCAATCGAGGTAGCCAGATACTTCCATCTCTAACTTCACCATTGCAAGCGAACGGTTGTTAAACACGAATATTTTCACCGGATACTGATACTGCATTAGGGTAGCCAAGTCGCCTAAGAGCATAGAGAGACCACCGTCGCCACACATTGCTACCACTTGTCTGCCTTTAGCCGAGGCAGCAGCCCCGATAGCCATCGGTAAGGCGTTTGCCATAGAACCGTGGTTGAACGAACCGGTTAGGTAGCGCTTGCCTGTACCTTTGATAAAGCGTGCCGCCCATACCACATTCATACCCGTATCAACGGTGAAAATAGCATCGTTGGCAGCGTATTTATCCAAAAGCTTAGCCGCGTATTCAGGGTCTATTTGTTTCTCTTCGGTTTTCTTTTGGGTGTAATCGTCTAATGATTTTTCAAGATCTAAATATTCTTTGTGAATATCTTTCAAGAATCCGTCGTCGGTGCGTGCGCTTAGCTTAGGCAAAAGGGCAGTGATGCTGTCTTTTATATCGCCTGCGAAGCCGTAATCTACTTTGGCACGGCGACCGATAATATCGGGGCGTTCGTCTATTTGTATGATAGTGCTTTTCTTAGGCAGGAACTCAGCGTAAGGGAAGTCGGTGCCCAACATTACTAGCACATCGGCTTTAGCACAAGCATCATAGCCTGAACTGTGCCCAAGTAGGCCGTTCATACCTGCAATATAAGGACTGTCGGCGCGGTCGAAGAATATTTTGCCGCGGAAAGAGGCTACTATAGGCGCTTTGAGGGTTTCGGCAAGTTGTTCTACTTCTTTCACCGCGTGCTGACAACCGTGTCCGCAATAAAGGGCAATTTTCTTGTTTTTGCTATCGTTAAGCACAGCCGCAAGTTTGTCGAGCTCTTCGTCAGAGGGGCGAACTACCGGTTTAGCCAAGAACGTTTGGGTAGCTGTAGGCACCTCTTCAAGGTCAGCTCCAGCCACATCACCAGGGAGCCCCAATACCGCCACACCTTTCTCGTTGATAGCGGTTTGAATGGCTCGTTGCATCATCGTAGTGAACTGCTTAGGGGTGTTGGCTACGTATACGTATTTGCTACAGTCTTGGAAAAGCAAGAAAGGGTTGGTTTCTTGAAACCAGTGGGTGCCGAATTTATGGGTGGCGCAGGTGCTGGCAATGGCAATCACAGGGTTGCCAGCGCGGTTAGCGTCGTAGAGGCCGTTGATAAGGTGTACGTGTCCGGGGCCTGAACTACCCATACAGCAACCGATGCCGTTGAGTTCGGCGTCCATAGAAGCCGCGTAAGCCGCTGATTCTTCGTGGCGTACGTGTATCCATTCTAAACGCCCATCGCGGCGAATAGCGTCATTTACGGGGTTTAGGCTGTCGCCTGTTATGGCGTATACGCGTTTTACGCCTGCTTGTACTAACATTTCGACCAATTGGTCAGATACATTTTTGCTCATATTTTTTATTTTGTTTGTCTTCAGTTCTGAAGAAATTCTATGCAAAGGTACAGCTTATTTCTTATTTAGCAATACAAATAAAAGTTAAAATTATATTTTTTTGATATGCCGATTAGTTGATTTGTCAAATTATCAATTATTTCCCTTTTTATTAAAAATACGGCAATCATATCTTGAGTATAGATTAAGTATATATTAAGTATAGATTGAGTATAGGAAGAACGAAGAACCTTTGTTATCAAATTAACAACAAAAACCACAAAACCTTGCAAATTTCGCAAATTGGCAAATTGGCAAATTGACAAATCATCATAACTCTCTGATACTCTGAAGTGTTAATAACTTTGTCTTAAAAAAAACTTAAAAATATTTGCTATTCACAGAAAGATTAGTAACTTTGAGCCCTTTTTGGAATGATTTGAAGCCTTTTTTGAAACGAATAAATAATTAAAAGAAATGAGAAAGATAATTTTGTTAATGAGCATTTTGGCTATGAATTGGGCGGTAGCTCAACAGCAAACCTCTCCCGATGGCAATGTAGTACTCTCATTTTCATTGAAAGCTGACGGTACGCCTACTTATAAGATGACGTACAAAGGCAAACCAGTGATTAATGAAAGTACCTTAGGGTTTACTCTTAAAAAAGAGGAACCGCTAACGAACCACTTCAAAGTAGTAAGCGATAGCAAATCTACTTTTAAAGAAACGTGGAAACCTGTATGGGGCGAAGAAAAAGAAATCCTCAACCATTACAATGAGTTGCTCGTACAGCTAAAACAAGATAAGACCAACCGCCTGATGAATATCCGCTTCCGCGTGTATAATGAGGGGGTAGGCTTCCGTTATGAGTTCCCTACACAGAAAGAACTCACTTATTTTGTGATAGCCGAAGAGAATACCCAATTCGCAATGACAGGCGACCATACCGCTTGGTGGATACCTGGCGACTACGACACCCAAGAGTACGACTATAACGAGAGCAAACTCTCTGAAATTCGCGGACTTATGAAGCAGTCGATGACCGATAATGTGTCGCAATACGTTTTCTCGCCTACTGGCGTACAGACTTCGCTAATGATGAAAACCAAAGATGGCTTATATATCAATCTTCACGAAGCTGCTTTGGTAGATTATGCGCTGATGAACCTTAATTTAGACGACAAAAACTTCATCTTCCAGTCGTGGCTAACTCCCGATGCTAAAGGCGATAAGGGGTACCTCTATACCCCTACTAAAAGCCCTTGGCGTACCGTAATGGTGAGCGATGATGCGCGCAATATATTAGCTTCACGCCTTATCCTCAACCTTAATGACCCTTGCGCTCTTGCTGATACTTCGTGGATTAAACCTGTGAAATACATAGGCGTTTGGTGGGAGATGATTACCGGCAAAAGCTCTTGGGCATATACTGACGACCTGCCTACTATCAAACTCGATGAGGTAGATTATACTAAGGTGAAACCTAACGGCACTCATGCTGCCAATAACGATAAGGTGCGCCGCTATATAGACTTCGCTGCCCAACACGGTTTTGACCAAGTACTTGTAGAAGGCTGGAACGTAGGTTGGGAAGACTGGTTCGGTCATCGTAAGGATTATGTGTTCGACTTCGTAACCCCTTATCCTGACTTCGATATTAAAGCGCTTAATGATTACGCACACGCTAAAGGCGTAAAACTGATGATGCACCATGAAACTTCAGGTTCTACACGCAACTACGAGCGCCATATGAAAGCTGCTTACGAGTTGATGAACAAATACGGCTACAACTCTGTGAAGAGTGGTTATGTGGGCGACATACTTCCTATAGGCGAGCACCACTACAGCCAATCTACTATCAACCACTATCTGTACGCTATAAAAGAAGCTGCTAAGCACAAAATAATGCTTAATGCGCACGAAGCAGTACGCCCTACCGGTCTGTGCCGTACTTATCCTAACCTTATAGGCAATGAGTCAGCGCGCGGTACTGAGTACGAGGCTTTTGGTGGCAACAAACCTTTCCACACTACCATATTGCCTTTCACCCGCCTACAAGGAGGGCCTATGGACTACACCCCTGGTATCCTCGAAACTGAGGTGAAGAATGTAAATCCTAACAACACCAGTCAGGTGCGCAGTACGTTGGCTAAACAATTAGCATTGTATGTTACTATGTACAGTCCGCTACAAATGGCAGCCGACCTACCTGAGAACTACGAAAGATTTGCTGATGCTTTCCAATTCATCAAAGACGTACCCGTAGATTGGCAAGAGAGCGTATATCTTGAGGCTGAACCAGGTCGTTATATCACCGTAGCGCGCAAAGACAAACACAGCGACAATTGGTATATAGGCAATACTTCTAACGAAAACGGACATACCTCAGAACTCTTGCTTAATTTCTTAGATAAGAACAAGAAGTATGAAGCGACCATCTATGCCGATGCTAAGAACGCTGATTGGCAAACCAACCCTAAGGCTTACACTATTACCAAACAAAAAGTAAATGCTAAAACCAAGCTGAAACTTACAGCAGCTAAAGGTGGTGGCTACGCTATCAGCATTAAAGAAATTAAATAATCCCCTCCCTAGCCCTCCCCCAAGGGGAGGGAAAGGTTCGGGAAGTATATAATTAAATTCCTCCGTTTTTTTGAAAAGGGAAAATCTTTTTGGATTGACCCCTCTCCTTGGGAGAGGGGAACGGGGAGAGGAATCGATGAATTTTCAAATTTTATTTGTATGAAAGTAAAAATGAACAAACTACTTTATGCAGTAGTATTTTTCTTGTGTGTAAGCTTTGGCTACGCACAGCAAATCACTGTGAAAGGAACAGTGAAAGACAACACAGGCTTACCTATACCAGGGGCTAGTGTGCTTGTGAAAGGTACCTCGCACGGGGCAGCTGCCGATTTTGATGGTAATTTTGAACTTACTGCCAATAAAGGCGCTGTACTTGTTATCTCGACAGTGGGGTACAAAACACAAGAAGTAACCGTAAAAGGCGCTACCCTCAATGTAGTACTTCAAGAAGATGTACAACAATTGGGCGATGTGGTAGTTATCGGTTATGGGGTAGTGAAGAAAAAAGACCTCACCGGTTCGGTAAACTTAGTAACCGACAAAGAGTTTAACAAAGCACCTGCCGTAAACGCCGACCAACTTATTCAGGGTAAAATAGCAGGGGTACAAATGGCTACCACTGGTGGAGCGCCTGGTGAAGGACAAGTTATCCGTGTACGTGGTAACGGTTCTTTGTCATTGACATCTAACCCTCTTATAGTAGTAGATGGGGTGCCAATGAACGATGGAGGCGTAGGCGGTTCTCGTAGTATCTTCAACTCTATCAACCCAGAAGATATCGAGAGTATGAGCGTGCTTAAAGACGCTTCTTCAACTGCTATCTACGGTTCGCGCGCTGCCAATGGGGTAATTATGATTACTACCAAAAAAGGAAAAGCTAACCAAGATATGAAGATTAGCTTCAACACTAGTATAGCTATTCAAGATACTAATAAGTATGTAGATGTGATGAGTGCAGAGCAATTCCGCCAAACCGTAAAAGGGCTTAACAACCCTGCTGCCGAAGCACTCTTAGGCAATGCCGATACTAACTGGCAAAAAGAAATCTACCAAGTAGCCCCAATGAGCAATAGTACTTTGGTACTTTCAGGAGCTTATAAAACGCTTCCTTATCGTGTGTCTGTAGGTCATTCTTATGCTGATGGGGTGTTGCGTACTGATAACTTCAAACGTACTAATGCTAAAATTAGCTTAAACCCTACTTTCTTTGATAGAGCTTTGAAGTTAGAATTAAACGCTAATGGTACTTATATGCAAAACCGCTTTGCTGATAAGGGGGCTATAGGTTCAGCAGTAGGCTACGACCCTACCCAATCAGTATTCGGAGGGCCTGCTAAGTACGGCAACTATCACACTTGGGTAGACCCTAATAACGGCAACCGTTATAACTTAGCCCCTACTAACCCTGTGGCAATGCTACAATACTTAGATGATACTTCAAAAGTATACCGCTTTATAGGAAACGTAAAAGCCGATTATACTTTGCCTTTCTTCAAAGATATTACTGCTACAGTAAATATGGGGGTAGACTACAGCAAGAGTCAAGGTGATAAGATAACTGACCCCCATATGCCTACCTCAACTCCAGGGTTTGACGGAGCTAAAACCTCGTATACTAATAAGGCTATTAACAAACTCTTTGATGCCTACGTAAACTATATGAAAGAGATTAAAGAAACTCATAGTATAGGGCTAATGCTAGGGCACTCTTATCAATCATTCGAGTTTGATGATAATTCTACTGATTACTCTTACTTTATCAACCCAGGTGATAACAAAGAGGTGCCTAACATCAACAAGAGTAGAAACGTATTGATGTCTTTCTTTGGTCGTGCTAACTATAGCTACAAAGAGCGTTACCTCCTTACCGCTACCCTTCGTGCCGATGCGTCTTCTAAGCTAAACCCAGATGACCGTTGGGGCTACTTCCCTTCAGTGGCGTTGGCTTGGAATGTTAGCAATGAGAAATTCTTAAAAGAAAACAAAACCCTTAACGAACTAAAATTGCGTTTGGGTTATGGTGAAGTAGGTAACGTAAACGGTTTGGGCGACTATCTTTTCCTTACTAACTACACACGTAGCCAAGATGGAGCGTCTTACCAATTGGGCGATGCTTTCTATCAAACTTACCGCCCAGGGGTAACTAACAAAAAGCTACGTTGGGAAATTGGTAATACCCTCAATGCTGGTATCGACTTTGGTTTGTGGAACAACCTTATCACCGGTACACTCGATGTATATCGCAAACAAACTAAAGACCTGATAGCTGAAACCACTATCGACCCTTTCACCAGCTTCAAAAACCGTGTGAATGCTAACGTGGGCGATATGGAAAACAAAGGGGTAGAGTTTGGTCTTACCGTTACCCCTATACGCGATACTGAAAAGAATATCCGTTGGAGTTTTAACTACAACATCAGTTATAACGATAACAAAATCACTCGTATGCCAGACGACCAGCCTGCTGGTGGTATAGAAGGAGGTACTAACAACCGTGTACAACTACACCGTCAGGGAGAAACACCATTCTCTTTCTTTGTATACCAACAAGTGTATGATGCACAAGGCAAACCAGTAGAAAACGCCTTTGTAGATAGAAACGGCAATGGTAAAATAGATGAAGGAGACCGCTACTTGTACAAATCGCCATTTGCCCCTGTAACTATGGGCTTTGGTACTGACCTTAGCTATAAAAATTGGGATTTGAACATCACTACTCGTGCTAACATCGGCAACTATGTGTACAACAATACCCAATCGCGCTTAGACCAACGCTCTGAAATTACTTCTAATAGTGGTTTCTTGCGCAACATCAAAGCTAATAGTATTTTCCAACGCCATAACGACCAAGCGTGGAATAGTGATTACTATGTAGAAAACGCTTCGTTCTTCAAGTTAGACAATATCACTTTAGGCTATACCTTCCCTAATACTGATAAAAGGTATATCCGCCTTTATGGTACTGTACAAAACGTTTGGACGATTACTAAATACAGCGGTTTAGACCCAGAAGCATTATCAGTAGATAGTGCTACCAATCGAGCTACTTTTGGTATTGATAACAACTTGTATCCACGTCCAACAACTTACTTGTTAGGGTTGAATATTAACTTTTAATCGATAGGAATATGAACAAATATATCAAACATAGTATTTTAGGGCTTGCAATGGCACTTTCGCTTAGTGCCTGCTTGAAGGACTTAGACCAAGAGCCTATTGACCCTGATAGTTTTACAGAAAAAGACGTATTTAAAAACGCTACTGAGGCCAAAAGCGCTTTAGCTAAAATTTATGCCTCATTATCCCTTACAGGGCAAAAAGGCCCTTCAGGTGATGGCGATATAGCGGGTGCTGATGAGGGGTCTACCGGATATACCCGCGTGCAGTTCTACCTACAAGAAGCTAGCACCGATGAGGCTATCATCCGTTGGAGCGATGCAGGTGTGCCAGACTTTCATAATATGACTTGGACACCTTCTAACCCTTTTACCAATGCGTATTACAACCGTTTGGGGCAACAAATAGCTTTTGCTAACTCGTTTATCGACAATGCACAAGCGTTGGCTTCAGACCCCGAAGTAGCTTATTACATAGCCGAAGCACGCTTCATTCGTGCCTATGCTTATTACAATGTAATAGATGCCTACGGGAAAGCACCTTTGATAACCTCATCAAAAGCTGATTTGAAGCCTACTCAAAACTCTCGTGCCGAGCTTTTTAACTTCGTAGAAAGCGAACTAAAAGATTTGGAAACCAAGCTAAAAGCAGCTCGCGCTAATGAGTACGGACGTGTAGACGCAGTAGCGGCACAAGCACTACTTGCCCGCTTGTACCTCAATGCTAAAGTGTATATAGGGGTAGACAAATATACCGAGTGTATCACTTATGCTAAAAAGGTAATCGCTTCGTCTTACCGCTTAAACAATACCGATGCTAATGGCAATGGTACTGCTTATGACGAGTTGTTCCTTGCTGATAACAACAAAAACGGAGCTCAAAACGAGTTTATATTTTTAGCAAGTTTTGATGGGCTTAACACTAAAACTTACGGAGGTACTGCTTTCATTATGCACGGAGCTACTGGTGGTAATATGAATGCTACCGCTTTAGGCCTTAATGGTGGTTGGGGTGGTATCACTGTTACCAAAGAATTTGTTAATAAGTTTGAAGCCTCTACTCGCAACGGTAATAATGAGCCTACCGCTTGGAATGACAAACGCGCTATGTTCCACACCGACGGACAAACCTTTGAAAGTACTGATTACGTAAAAGACTTTACTAAAGGAGGTTATGCTACAACTAAGTTTAAAAACATTACTTCTACTGGTGCTCCTGGCAAAGACCCTGCTAAAGATTTTCCTGATACAGACTTACCGCTTATCCGTTTAGCTGAAGTGTATCTTACTTATGCTGAAGCGGTATTACGTGGTGGTACAGGAGGCGACAGAGCAACTGCTTTGGGCTATATCAACCAGTTGCGCACTCGTGCCTATGGAAGTGCTGCGGGCAACATAGCTGATGCCGATCTTACCTTAGATTTTATCTTAGACGAGCGTGCTCGCGAACTCTATTGGGAAGGCTTGCGCCGTACCGACCTTATCCGTTATGGCAAGTTTACTAACGCTTCTTACCTTTGGTCTTTCAAAGGTGGAGCCGCTTCAGGGGTGGCAGTGCCCGACTATAGAAACTTGTATCCGATACCGAGCGATGCGCGTGCCGCCAATGAAAACCTTAGTCAGAATACAGGATATTAAAAAAAGAATACTATGAAAAATATACTTAAAACGGCAGCTATCTGTGCAAGTCTTGTATGGTTAGTAGGCTGCGAAAAAGACGAAGAAA
Source organism: Capnocytophaga sp. oral taxon 329 str. F0087 (assembly GCF_000213295.2). NCBI lineage: Bacteria > Pseudomonadati > Bacteroidota > Flavobacteriia > Flavobacteriales > Flavobacteriaceae > Capnocytophaga > Capnocytophaga sp. oral taxon 329. Next base: position 76,273 of record NZ_KN389988.1, on the reverse strand, counting down.
AGGCGACAATGAACGCCAATGCACGAGTAGAATCAAATATCTCGGCTTCTACTTTAGTGCTTGATAAAACCCAATCAAATACTACTGCCCTAACAGTTTCTTGGGAAACTAAGGATTTGGGCGTACAATTAGCTCCTGTTTATACAGTAGAATTTGAGAATATTGCTACTGGTAAAATTAAGCCTCTTTCGGCTGAAAGATCGCCTTTTACCCTTACAGTTAAAGAGCTGAATGAGTATTTGGTAGGCTTAGGGCTTAAAACCGGTGTAGCAACCGATGTAAGAGTGTTAGTAAGAGCTGCCCTTAGCGACCAACGCAGTCTTGTATCGACAAAAACCTTAAAAGTAACCCCTTACTTTGATGAAATAAAAGCAAGCGAATGGGGCGTAGTAGGTAGTGCTACTCCTAATGGTTGGAATGGTCCTGATATCAAAATGTGGAACTCTACTGACGGCAATTTAGTAGCTTATGCTACTTTGTCTGCTGGCAAAATTAAGTTCAGAAAGAACAATGACTGGGGTGTAAACCTCGGAGGTTCTAACGGTACACTTTCGTCAGGAGGGGCTGATATAGCCGTAGCAGCAGGTACTTACAAAATCACTATCAACGTAAGCAAAAACACTTATACTATCGAAACCTATTCTTGGGGAATTATAGGTAGTGGTGCCAGAGGTTGGGGCGATAATGATGATGTAGCAATGACCTACGAAGGTAGTACTAACTCTTGGGTGGTGAAGAATATAGCTCTTGATGGCGAAATAAAATTCCGCTTAAATCACTCTTGGGGTACTAACTTTGGGGCAGATAGTACAGATAATCCGGCTGCTGCTCTTGAGGGAGATATAAAATCTGGTGGTAATAACATAAAAGTACCCGCTGGTACTTATAATGTGTCTTTCTCTTTTGATGCCAATAACAAAGGTACTTACAAAATAGAAAAATTATAATCTTATAAAGGCTGTCCGAACATATCTGGACAGCCTTTATTTTATCATTTAAATACGGCAAAAATATGAAATCATACATCTATTTATTAGCAGCCTGCACCTTGCTTAGCTGCAAAAAGGATAAGGGCGAAGATACTCCCCAACTGCAAAATGTCAATCCTATAGACCTTAGCACTATAGACAATGGCAACCGTGTAATGATGCAAACATTCTATTGGGATGTAACCCCATTAGGAGAGTGGTGGAATACGATTACCCCCAAAATTGCCGATTGGAAAGCCAATGGGGTAGACCGCCTTTGGCTGCCCGTAGCTACTAAAGGAGCTTCGGGGGGCTATTCTATGGGGTATGACCCTTCTGATTACTTTGATTTTGGCGAATACAACCAACACGGTTCGGTAAAGACACGCTTTGGTTCGCGTGCTGAGCTTGAAAATCTAATTAGCAAAGCGCACGAAAACGGCTTACAAGTGCTTGCCGATATTGTTATAAACCATTGTAATGGGGGAGGAGAAGAGGTAAACCCGTATAAAAACAACGAGAAAACCAATACGCTATTTGATAAAACACACGGTAATGCTTCAGAAAAGTTTAATCGCAATTACGAGCATTTCCACCCTAATGCTACTGAGGCAGCTGATGAAGGAGGCGATTTCTTTTTAGATCTTGCTCATAAAGTGCCTTACGTGCAAGATTGGTTGTGGAAGAAAGACGAGTCGGTAGCTAAGTATTATAAGAATACGATGAAGTTTGACGGCTGGCGTTTTGATTATGTGAAAGGCTTTGGTGCGTGGGTTATCAGAGATTGGATGAAAGAAGTAGGCGGATTTGCGGTAGGCGAGCTTTGGGATGGCAATGCAGAAACCCTTAAAAAATGGGTAGATGCTTCAGGCATTTCAGCTTTTGATTTTGCTTGTTATTATGCGATAGAACAGGCGTTAGACAGTCAGAAAGATATGCACAAACTGATGACCAGTCAGAATGCTATGTTGCGCACCTTGCGTCCTGACAGAGCAGTGACTTTTGTAGGCAACCACGATGTAGATGGGCGTAGCGATGTGTCGCCTACTAACACCATAGCACAAGATAAGAAGCTAATGGCATATGCCTACATACTTACCCATAGTGGGTACCCTTGTATTTTCTACAGCGATTATGAGAATGCTGAGTTTAAGGCTAAAATACAGAAGTTGTTACTCATTCACCGCAGTTTAGCGGCGGGGGAAGAGAAATTTCATTTGGCATCTAATACAGAGTATGTAGTGTCGCGTTTAGGCAAAGATAAGAGTCCTGGGCTTATTTTGTTTTTAAACAATAGCAATGCTCCAGCCCAGCGCACTATTACCACTCATTTTAAGGGTAAAACGCTCATAGACTACACCGGCAATACAGCCGAGCGTTTTGCTACGGATAGCAATGGCAAGGTTACTCTAAAAGTACCCGCCAACAGCTATACCGTTTGGTCAGTAGGACAATAAGAAATTATAGCCTGCATAAGCACAGGCAGTGCACTTTTATCAATCACCTTGCTAGCGGTAAGCAGGGTGATTTTTTTGTGCTTTTTGAGTTCGCTGCAGAAAGAAGTAAAAGCCTCGTTATGGGCTAATTCTTCGGTGTAATCTTTTTTGAAAGCCTCGAAATTGCCGTCTTGGTGATAGCGTTGTCGCAAGGCAGTGCTGGGGGCTATCTCTTTAGCCCATAGGTCTAATGCTAAAGCCTCTTTTTTGATGCCACGAGGCCAAAGACGGTCTGCCAATACGCGAAAGCCGTCAGTGTCAGTTTGTGGGTCGTATACCCTTTTGAGAATGATAGTCATATTAGTCGTTAGTCGTTAGTTGTTAGTCGTTAGAAAGGGATTGAGTTAAATATTTTTTAGTAGTTTCTTTTCTTCTTTGTTGAGTTTGCGCTGTACTTTCTTAATATCCTCTGCAGGAGGTAGTTGTTCTGGGGCTATGCCTCTATCGATAAGCATATTTCTTACAGCAGTATTGTTGTCTATATGTTCTTTCTGTATAGGCGACATTCCTTTTAAATCTTTTCCTACAACATTTACACTTGTCATTTCAGCAGCTAAATCTTTGGCTTTTATGCTTATAGTAGGTAGAAAATCGGCTACAGGACGGTTGTCAGGCGCTCCTATTTTGCGTTTGAGTTGTGCAGTGGTAAGGTTAAAAAGGGCTTGGTCGCCTTTGCTGCGAATAATTGCGAACCCTTTGTCGTCTACCCCACGCTCGTAGAGTATTCCTGAAAGTTGTTTTTCAGTTTGAGAGAGCTTTTCTCTTGCTCTTACGCGCTCATATTCTAAAAGGCGTTGTTCTACTATTTCGGCTTTGCGTGTTTGTACTGCAAAATAAGTTTGAGCAAAAGAGATTTCCTCTTTTCTATTATCACCATTTTGTGCAATTAAATAGCATGCATAACGAGTTAACAGGAGGTCATCTACTTGTTTTTCAGCACCTTTAGGCATCGGTATCGTTTTGCTGACGTCAGCAAAATGATAGGCTATATTCTCACCTACACTGCTGCACGAAACTTTTGCTTTTTGAATGATAAGTTCAAAATTACGCCATTGGGCATAGCCTAAAAGTGTTTGCAAATCTCTGGCACTCCAGCATTCAATGCCCTCTACTTCTTGAGCGGCTTCTTCAAATTTCTTGAAGAGCTCTTTTATTTCTTCTGCTTTCATTGGTTGAATAATTTAAAGGTTTTTATTTAATAGCAAAGGTACTACTTTTTTTGAGATAAAGAACAATAAATAGCCTCTTTTTTCTGACAGTTCTGTAGTACGTTGATACAAGGTTGTAACACGATGTGACAACTTTTTGCGGGGCTTTATTTTTTGCCGCACTTTTGCAGCGTAAAACAAACGAGGGGTGCTCCTCAAAGATACTTATCACCAGAAAAAGTGCACGTTCTGTGCGGTATAGTGTTTCAAGGAGAAGCCCTTAAGTCTAACCTAAAAATTTATAAAAAAATGGCAAAAAGTAGAAACAACATCGTAACCGCAGGTTTGAGCGGAGGAATTGGCAATCAATTAGTATTCAAACAAGTAAATGGAGAAACCATAGTGGCTAAATATCCTAATCGCAAGGGGAGTAGCACACCTAAACAAATCGCTCTTAATAATAAGTTTGCTAAAGCGACTGTATATGCTAAAAACGCTTTGCAAAACGCAGCCCTCAAAAAAGTGTATGCTGACCAAGCGGCTAAACGCCCAGGGGTGAGTGCTTATGCAATGGCTGTAGCCGACTATTTGAAAGCCCCTATAATCGACCATATCGATACTTCAGCTTATACTGGGGTTAGTAGTGGCGAGAAGATAAGTATAGAGGTAGCCGATGCTTCGAAAGTGATGACGGTAAAGGTGAAGATAGTCGCTGCTAACAACTCGGCTGTAGAAGAGGGTAGCGCTACCCTTAGCGAAGGCAAATGGGTATATACCACTACCGCTATCAATGCAGCGCTTAGTGGCAGTAAGGTGCTCATAACCGCTACCGACCGCCCTGGCAACGTAACCACTAAAGAGTTAACCCTTTAGAATTAAAATGAGTCGATTTGTCAGTTAGCTAATTTGCTAATTGACAAATTGGCTTATTAACAAATTTGCTAATTGCTAATTATTTTGTACTTTTGCGCCCAATAATAAAAAAGAAATTACTATGGATACCGCACAAGAAATGTGGCGAAATAACTACGAAGAGTCAGCTATGTTTACCTCTGACGATTTGGCAGCAGCCAAACGTAATGGCAAATGGGGTTTTGTAAACCGTAATGGGAAAGAGATTTGTCCGTTTAAGTACGACAAAGTGCTTCCTTTTTTGCTGGGGTCGGCGCTTGTGAAGGTAGGTAACTATTGGGGAGTGATAGATGTTAATGGAAAGGAATTAGTGCCTACGTACTACGATCAGGTGTTTTACTTCTCGAATCACTTGGCTAAAGTGGTAAAAAATAGCAAATCAGGATTTGTAAATAAAAAAGGAGAAGTGGTAATTCCGCTTATTTATGACGATGCGCACCCTTTTATGAAGACGATTACTTCAGCTAAAAGAGACGGCAAAGCAGGTTATATAAACATACGAGGCAAGGAGGTAATTCCTTTTGAATACGAAGAGTCTATGCCTTTCTTTGAAACGCTTGGTGCAGTGAAAAAAGACGGCAAGTGGGGCTTTATCACTACCAAAAACGAGTGGGCTATAGAGCCTATGTACGATGAGGTGGAGAGCTTTTTGCAAGGAACCGCTAAGGCAATGACCAAAGACTGCTGGGGACTTATAAATGAGAAAAACGAATGGCTTATTAGCCCGGAATACGAAGATTTAGCGCGCTTTAGCGAGGGTTATGCTGCTGTGATGCGCGATGAGCTATGGGGGTATGTAAATACAGACAATCAGTTGCTTTGTGAGTTGCAATACGATGAAGCTATGGACTTTACCGAAGGTTTTGCAGCAGTGAACAAGGGCGGCAAATGGACGTTTATCAATACAGAAGCCAAAGAAATCGCAACGCCTACTTATGATGAAGTGAGGAGTTTCTGTCACGGGCGTGCTGCTGTATGTCTTGACGGACTATGGGGCTTTATTGACGCCAAAGGAAATCAAATCTTAGCACCTCGTTTTGATGAGGTTACTGATTTTGAAGAAGGAAAAATTGCTTTTGGGATATTAGATGAGGAAATGTATGTGGTATTACCAGATGGCAAGGTAATGACTACAGAAGAGTTTAAACAATTCACAACTAATAAAATGTAGTAAAAAAGATGAAAGTAAAAATAAAGAACACATCAGCTAACGAGCTGCCGGCCTATCAGACGGCAGGGGCTGCGGGGGTAGACCTAAGGGCGAATCTGCCTGAGGGGGTTATCCGTTTGGCTCCTTTGGCGCGTACGTTAGTGCCTACGGGCTTGTATTTAGAAATACCTGATGGTTATGAGGCGCAGGTGCGTCCGCGCAGTGGTCTGTCTATTAAGCACGGTATCACGGTTATCAATGCACCAGGGACTATAGACTGCGATTACAGGGGCGAGGTAAAGGTGCCTATCGTCAATCTCTCTAACGAAACTTTTGAGATAGCCCACGGCGATAGAATAGCACAAATGGTCTTTGCCCGATATGAGCAAGCCTCTTTTGAAGAAGTAAGCGTATTGAGCGAAACCGAGAGAGGCGCAGGAGGTTTTGGCAGCACTGGCAATTAGTAAATTAGTCGATTTGCCAATTTGCCGATGAGACGATTTTAGACAATAGTAAGATGAAAAAACTACTTATAATATTTACGCTTTTATTTTTGACCGTAGGTTGTAAGACAAAGCGGGCGGTAGTGAGTACTACTGGTACGGTTACTGCCGAAAAGCAAGTGCAAGAAATATGGCGACATCACTTGGCATCGTTTCCTGCGTTTAAGACCCTTGTGGGGAGTGTGCAGGTATCTTACAATGATGGGAAAAACAGTCAGTCGTTACCATTGTCATTTCGTATGGAAAAAGACAAGGCTATATGGTTGTCAGCTCCGTTGGGTATAGCCAAAGTGCTCATCACTCCAGAAAAAGCCGCATTTTTCAATCGTTTAGACAGTACTTACTTCAATGGTGATTTTAGCTATATCAGTAGATTGTTAGGGGTAACAGTAGATTTTGATGCCTTGCAGAATTTGCTATTAGGCAATGCTTTATACGCCTCTTATTTTGAGAAAGAAAAAGTGGTAAAACTATTGCCAGAAGAGAATAACCGCTACAATCTGCAAATCATTGATGAGTCGCCTGTAGAGGTAATCTATCGTTTTCTGCCTGATACATATAGGGTAGGGAGTACAGAAGTACTAGAACCTGTTAAGCAGCAAAAGGCAGTGGCTACTTATGAGTATCAGCAGGTAGGGGAGGTTTTGTTGCCTCATACGCTGAAAATTGTAGCTACAGAGGGGGCTAATCAGACAGAGATAAGCATAGAGTTTAAGGGGATAGAACTCGATAAAAGCATTAACTTTCCGTTTAAAATACCAGAAGGATTTAAAGAGATAACAGTTGACAAGTGATGAAGTTTATTTTTAAACTCATATTACTATTTTTGTTCGTGCCCTTATTGGGTATAGGGCAAACAAAGCAAAAGGACTTAGAGCAGCGCAAGAAGGCACTACTTGAACAAATCAAGCAGATGTCGGCATTGCGACAACAACAAAGTCAG
>NZ_KN389988.1:52541-69128 GCF_000213295.2 Capnocytophaga sp. oral taxon 329 str. F0087 | reverse complement strand
ATTGCGACAACAACAAAGTCAGCAACGGAAGAGTACAATTCAGCAGATAGAAGAAGCGAATGAGAAGATACTTATCCGCACTCGCCTGATACAAATCAATCAGCAACAAGCAAATCTTCTATCAAAAGAAATAGCAGATAATGAAGACCAATTGCGCAATCTGAAGAAAGAGCTTATTTATCATAAAGACGAATACGCTAAAATCATTGTACAGTCATACAGAAGCAAGTCAGCACAAAACCGATTACTTTTTTTATTGTCGTCAGAGAGTTTTTCGCAGGCTTACAAGCGACTGTCGTATATGAAGCAGTATGCTAATTACCGCAAGGAGCAGGTGGGCTTTATACAAGCTAAAACCGACAAGATAAAGAGTCTGAATGATACATTAGTAGCACAGCGCAATGAGAAGAACCAAGTGCTTGACGAGCAGCGACGAGAGCAAGCTACCCTACAGCAAGAGAAGAGAGAGTTAGAGCAATTGGCTGCAAGCATACGCGAGGTGGAGCGTAGTTATGAAAGTCAGATACGCGAAAAACAAAAGCAAGCTAATGCTATAGACCGAGAAATACAGCGACTTATACGCTTGGCTATTATTGAGGCTAACAAACGCGAACAGAAGAACAACGCTAGTGGAGTGAATGCTACAGGTAGCGGTATGGTTACTACTACCCCTCCGTCGGCTGATAATACTGCTGAAGTAACCTTTGTGCTTACTCCAGAATCGAGGAAGGTAGCCGATAGTTTTGAGGCTAATAAGGGCAACCTTATATGGCCTGTGGCAAAAGGGTATAAAGCACAAGGCTTTGGGGTGTATTACGACCCTGTGTATCCTGAGTTGCAACACTATAACAATGGTGTGACGATAGCCACTGAAAAGGGAGCTGAAGCGCGCTGTGTGTTTGAAGGGGAAGTGTCGGCTATACAGTCGATACCAGGTAGCAATAAAGTAGTGCAAGTGCGCCATGGCAACTACATTACTATTTATTACAACTTGATAGATGTATATGTGCGAAAAGGAGATAAGGTAAAGGCTAAAGACCCGCTTGGCAAAATCTTCACCAATGCGAACGGGAAGACCGAAATGAAATTCTTCTTATACAAAAATACCACCCGTCTGAATCCAGAGTTTTGGATACATAAAATGTAGAATTAGCTTTTGACTAAAACAAGCTAAGCTGCTCTACAGGCAATAGCTGAAAGGTTTTGCGATGATGAGGAGTAGCACCATATTCGGCAATAGCCCTACGATGCTCAGGGGTAGGGTAGCCCTTGTTTTGTTGCCAGTGATATTCTGGGAATTGTAGCGCAAGGTCGCTCATATAAGCATCGCGGTAGGTTTTAGCAAGAATAGAAGCTGCTGCTATGGTTTGTATTTTGCCATCACCTTTTACTACGCAAGCATAGGGTATCTGAGCGTAACGTACGAACTTATTGCCGTCTACTGCTATAAAAGTAGGAACAACAGAGAGTTGTGCTATGGCTCGGTGCATAGCTGTAATAGAGGCGCGCAGAATATTTAGTTCGTCAATTTCGGCAGGTAGTACGTGGCATACTGCATAGGCCACCGCCTCGCGCTCAATAATAGGGCGTAATTGGTCGCGCTGTTTTTCTGTTAGCTGTTTAGAGTCGGTAAGAAGTTCGTTATGAAAGTCAGGAGGTAGTATTACAGCTGCAGCTGTAACGGGGCCTGCTAAACAACCTCTTCCAGCCTCGTCAGTACCTGCTTCAGAAGAAGAATGATAAAATAATTGTAGCATAATATTAACGAGTTAGCTGTTAGTAAATCGACTGAATATTAGGGTTGAACAATTGCCTCCAAAACCAAATGAATTAGAAAGCACGTGTTTGATAGGCTTGTGCACCGATTTTGTTTGGGGGCGTATAGATACCTCACTCATTGGCGTTTCGTAATTCAAATTAGGGAATACTACACTATTGCGCAGTGCTAGCAGACTGAAGACCGCTTCGACTGCAGAAGCAGCGGCTAATGTATGTCCAGTAAAAGGTTTAGTAGAACTAAAATCAGGCACTTGCGTTCCAAAAATGTGCTCTAAAGCACGACTTTCAGAAAGGTCGTTATTAGGAGTAGCGGTGCCGTGGGCGTTGATATAATCTATTTCTGCAGGTTGCAATCCTGATTGCTGTAGCGCCTGTTGCATAGCTAAGTAAGCCCCTTGTCCTTCAGCAGATGAGGCTGTTTGATGAAAAGCATCATTAGCATTGCCCCAGCCAGTAAGTTCAGCTTTAATACGCGCTCCGCGTCTCTTAGCGTTTTCTTCAGACTCTAATACCAAAAAAGCAGCGGCTTCGCCTAAATTGAGCCCTTTTCGGTGCTCGTCAAAAGGAGTACAATCAGTATCAGAGAGTATCATCAGACTGTGAAACCCATTGATAGTAAACTTGCACAAAGCATCGGCGCCTCCTACGATAAGGCAATCAGCTCTACCTGTGCGTATTAGGTGAGAGGCTGTGATAAGTGCATTAGCTGATGATGAGCAGGCAGTGCTAAGACTTGTAACGACACCTTTCAGTCTAAAATAATCAGCTATTTGGTGCGAAATACTACCGATATAATGTGTGTTAATATAACGTCTGGAGTGCTCATTGTCTTCATAGCTATACAGATAGCGCTCTGTCATATCCATTCCCCCTACACTCGATGCCATCACTAAGCCTGTACTCGCTAAGTGCAGCGGACTTAGCCGAGCATTAGCAATCGCTTGTTGGGCGGCAATGATGCCCAAAAGAGCAGTACGAGAGTAGGCATTGATAGCAGGCAGATGTAGTGCTCGAGACAGTTCATTATTAGTGTGCTTAATCTCGCCTACTTTGATGTGATATTTATGAGCAGTTTCAAAATTATGTACGCGTGTTAGGCAGGGGCGGAGGTGAGTAAGTGCGTAGAGGTGCGCCTCAACAGAGTCGCCTATTGAAGAGAGAATGCCTACACCGGTAATCACCACTTTTTTGTTTGTCATTATTTAGTGCGATGAGCTGTGATATATTGGGCTATAGAAGTTACTGATTCAAAAATTTTTTTTCCTTTTTTTGGGTCGTCTAAGCGTATGCCGTAATATTTGTCGAGCAACACGATGAGCTCAAGGGCATCGATAGAGTCTAAGCCTAAGCCACTGCCAAAAAGAGGCGCGTTTTCATCTATCTCTTCAGGAGTGATGTCTTCGAGATTTAAAGCTTCGATAATACGGTTTTTCAATTCTAAAATAAGTGCTTCCATCTAAATAAAAATTATTATTTTGCGGCAAAGGTAGCGAACTATTTGCAAATTAGCAAATTAAGTTAGCGTAATCCATTGGCAAATAGCTTCGTACTCTTCGCCTAAAAAATCTACCCAGCCGGTCAGTACGTGCTCAGCTACACCTTGATCCAAAAGAGCTTGGCTATAGGTTTGCAAGAACGGAGCGGCCTGCTGATAGCTGTCGAATACAAAGAAACTACCCTCAGTATGCAGTTGGTGGCGTATGCTGATTTCGCCTAAGCATATATTGGGCAGGGTATAGACAAATACTGCCGGACTGGGGTAATACTCCTGCGGATTGGCTATTGTAGCCTGATGCTTGAGGTCGGTATCGAGGCTGGCAGCGCGATTAGCAAACAGAAGTGCTGTGCGGCTCTTTGCTTCAGTAGAAAGCGGACTCAAAACGGCTTCAGCAGCTAAGAAAGCTAACTTAGAGAGATTATCCATTTTGAAAAACTTAGGATATTCAACATTTAGGGCTTTGAGTGCTTTCTTAGCAAAGTCAGCAAATGAGCTCTCGGGGGCTGTGAAGAGCACCGCATCATCAAGAGTAATGGTGTTATTTCTGATAGTACAAATCACTTTTTTTGACTAAAATTTTCTGCAAATATATATAATTATTTAGTTAATTGACAATAATTTCCTATCTTTGCCGATTATAAGCAACATTTATGAAAAAAATAGTTCTTTCAGCAGTAGTTCTGATGGGATACAGTCAGCTGCTATGGTCGCAAGAAAGCAGCGAGGTGCGTGAGCCGATGAGTGAGTTTCAGAAAGCTATCGCTCTCTACAATCGTAAGATGTACCAGCCCGCTCAGAACCTTTTTCGCAAAACGCAAGCCGAGCACCCCGATAAGGCTGTCAAAGCCCAAAGCGAATATTATATCGCTACCATTGCAGCCCTTTTAAACCAAGAGGGAGCAGATGCTTTGGTGAATAACTTCATACTAAATCACCCCGAATCGCCGCTTAGTTCGGCTGCCTATGTACAGATGGCGCATCTTTACTTCCAGCAGGGCAACTATGCCGAATCGCTTGAGTGGTATAACGCTATCGACCCACTTTCGTTAAAAGGAGAGGAGAAAGACCGTTACTATTTTGAGAAGGGGTATGCGCTCTTCAATACCGGCAAACAAAACGAGTCTAAGCCTTACTTCGAGGCAATACAGCAGCACAAAGAATACGGAGCAGATGCTAAGTATTACTTGGGCTACATCGCCTATGATACTAACGACTATGCTAAGGCTGAGAGCTACTTTAGGCAAGTAGATACTGAAGACAGCGTTAATAATAACGTGTCCTATTTTCAAGCCAATATGTATTTCAGTCAGGCATTGTACGAAGAGGCGATAGAAGAGGGCGAAAAGCAACTCAAAAAGACAAAAAACGCCCAAGAAGTATCAGAGCTGAACAAGATAATAGGCGAGAGTTACTTCAACCTCAAAAAATACAAAGAGGCAATTCCTTACTTGCAAAACTATAAAGGCAAGAAAGGCAAATTCTCTAATACCGATTATTACTACATAGGCTATGCCCTCTATAAAAACAACGATTATAACGGAGCTATCGCTCAGTTCAATAAGATAATCGACGGCAATGACCAAGTAGCGCAAAACGCTTATTACCACTTGGCAGAATGCTACCTAAAGACAGGGCAGAAACAGCAGGCGCTCAACGCTTTCAGAAATGCTTCGCAAATGGATTTTGATGCGCAGATAAAGAAAGACGCGCACCTAAACTACGCTCGCTTAGGGTATGAAATAGGCAACCCTTATGAGAGTGTGCCAAGTGTGCTGCAAGCCTACGCTACGGCTTACCCTAATGACCACAAAGACGAAATCCAAGGGCTCTTAGTCGATTCGTATATCTCATCAGGCAACTATCAGGCGGCTATTAGTCTCTTAGAAAAATCGTCTGATCCAAAAGACCGCGAACTCTACAAGAAAGTAGCTTTCTACAGAGGGGTAGAGCTCTTCAACGAATTGCAATACGCTGATGCGCTCACGTATTTAGACAAAGCCATTGCCGACAATAGTGCTATAGCAGCACGTGCGGCCTATTGGGCGGCCGAGGCAGCATACCAGCTGAAGAATTACCCCAAAGCGGCAACCTATTTTCAGCAGTTTTTTGCCAATCCTTCAGCCTCTAAAACTGATGAATACCCCAAAGCCTTCTACGGATTGGCGTACGCTAACTTCAATCAACGCCATTATGCTGAAGCGATTGTTAATTTCGAAAAATACCTAAAGCAAAACCCTAAAGATGAGGACTTCAAGCACGATGCTATGTTGCGCCTTGCCGACTCTTATTTCGTAACAGGTAAGTATTGGCCTGCTATGGAGGGGTATAACAAGCTGATAGAAAGTAAATCGGCAGACCAAGATTATGCTGCTTACCAAAAGGCTATCAGCTATGGGTTTGTAGATCGTCCTAATAATAAGATAGAAGATTTAGAGCGCTTTATCAAAAATTACCCAACTTCTAACCTACGTCCTAATGCTCTTTACGAACTAGGCAATACCTACGTAACTCAAGGGGATACCGACAAAGGATTACAGTACTACCAACAGCTTGCTAAAGACTACAAAGGCAATGCATTAGTGCCCCGTGCTATGTTGCGCGAAGGCTTGGTGTATTATAACCGTGGCGAAAACCAAAAGGCACTGAGCCTCTTCAAGGCCATCGCTAAAGATTATCCTAAAACTACTGAGGCATCACAGGCAGTTTCTTCAGCCAAACTGATATATGTAGATATGGGTCAGGTGAATGACTACGCCGCTTGGGCAAAGAGTTTGGGCTATGTAGAGGTTACTGACCTCGAGTTAGAAAGTGCTACCTACGAGGCTGCCGAACGCCAGTTGCTGCAAAATAACAACAAAGAAGCTATTGTGGCTTTTGAAAAATACCTCCAACAGTTCCCTAACGGAATGCGCCGCACCAATGCCGAGTTCTACTTAGCACAAGCCCTCTACAATACAGGCAAAAAAGCCGAAGCTCTTACACATTATGAGAATGTTACCAAAGCAGGCTCAAGTGAGTTTGGCGAACCTTCGCTTACTCGTGTGTGTCAGATATTGCTCGATGCAGGCAGCTATTTGAAAGCCAAACCTTACCTCGAAGAGCTCGAAAAGACTGCTACTATAGCGCAAAATAAAACTTATGCACAGAGCAACCTAATGCGCGTGTGCTACAATGAGAAGTTGTATGATAAGGCTATAGAGTACGCTAACAAAGTGCTTAGCGAGAAATCGATAGATACCCGTATCAAAAATGATGCTTATATAGTTTTGGCTCGTGCCTACACCCAAGGGGGCAATGAGGCTCAAGCGCGCAAGTACTACCAAGAGGTACAAAAAACGGCTACGGGTAGCCTTGCTGCCGAGGCGATGTATTACGAGGCCTTCTACAAAAATAAAGACAAAGACTACAAAGGCTCTAATGATATAGTACAGCGCATAGCTAAAGACTATGGTGGACATAAAGAATGGGCTGCTAAGAGCTTGATAGTGATGGCTAAAAACTTTAACGGACTAAAAGACGCTTATCAGGCTTCCTATATTTTAGAAAGTGTGGCTAAGAACTTCAAAGAATATCCCGAAGTAGTAGCCGAAGCTAAGAAAGAACTTGCCAGCGTAAAAGCTGAAGCCGCAAAAAGCAATTCATCAGTAAAATGAGATAAAAAATGAACAGATATATTACACTTATAGGTTTATGTATAGCGACTGTACTCCCTGCGATAGGGCAAAGTCGCAAGGATAGCCTCTCTACCAAAGTGGTAGATGTGGTTAAATCGTATGCCCCTACCATAGCCGATGCCAACAAAAAACGCGAAGATGCTAAGCTGAAAGACTCCCTTACAGTTAAGAAAAAAAAGATAGCCTACAGCATCAACTCTGTCCCAGTAGCTTCTACTTTCGTACCCGAAAAAGGGAAACCTGCGGTGGTAAAACCTAAGGTTATCCGCGAAGATTACACCACCTCATACGTGGGCGGAGGCGTCGGATTACTCAATACGCTCTATGCCGACGCTAATATCACTTACCCGCTGACCGATAATGGCAGGCTCTCTCTGTTGGTAGACCATATTTCGGCTAGTGATGATAATGAGGATATTATCCCAGAGATGAACTACTCACTTACCGATGCCTCTCTGCACTACGACTATCAAAGTCAAGAGATGTTGTGGGGGCTAAAAGGTTATTTCGGTAGAAGTTTGCATAATTGGTATGGCATACGCCCTAATGTCTTTACCCGTAATGATTTGCGCGGCAAGGTAGACGATATGCAGCAGATTTACCTCCGCTATGGTGTAGGCGGTTACTTGCAGTGGCAAAACCCTTACTTCAAAGGCTTAGATTTTACTGTAGATGCCCTTAACGACCATTTCAATAGCAAAGAAGTCAATCTAAAAGCACAACCTACTTTCGAAGTACCGCTAACCGACGAACAGTTAGTACGCGCCCAATTGCTCTTAGATTATTACGAAGGTAGTTTTTCACGCCAGCATAATACGCTTAATGAGCTCACTAACCGTTGGATGCTCTTCGGACTAACTCCCACATATCAGCTGATGATTGATAACTTAAGCCTAAGGCTCGGGGTGAGTTTGCTGTATGTAGATGCTAACCGCTCCGACCAAGATAAGTTTAAGGCTTATCCTGCTGTAGAGGCTACCTACACCCTAAGCGATGACGCTATCTTAATTGGTGGCATAAAAGGCACTATGCAGCAGAATACTTTGTCAAAGCTCAGCAAAGAAAATCCTTTTGTAGCACCAATGCTCGAGCTCAAACCTACTAATGTACAAGCCGATGCTTTCGTAGGTATCAATGGCAAGGTAACCACCGATTTGCAGTACCGCCTACAGGCAAGCTACCGCCAGAGCAAAGAAAAACCGCTCTTCACTACTTTCACCGAAACGCCTACTATCGCTAGCGAGATACTACCTTATCAGTATTATAACGCCTTCAAGGTAGTGTATGATGAGGTAAATGATGTAGAGCTATTAGCAACCCTCAGCGGTAAGCTAAAGGACGTTGTAAACTTCACTTTCGAAGGACAATACAACCACTACAAGGCGCGTACACAGATGGATAATACAGCGTGGAATCTACCCAGCGTAAAGGTATCGCTTTATACTGATTTTAGAATATTGCCTACCCTATACGCAGGTATGGACATTTTCTATATCGGCAATCGCTATGATTTAGACTATGTGCTGCCTACTACCGTTACCCCAGAGAAAATCACTCTTAATGGTTATTTAGATGTAAATCTCCACGCCGACTATACTTTTAGCAAGCACTGGCAAGTATTCCTAAAGGCTAATAACCTAAGCACTCAGCGCCATACCCTTTGGGCGTATTACCCTTCACAAGGGCTACAAATATACGGTGGGGTTAGATACCTGTTTTAGTGATTTTGATAATTTTTCACATTAGCTAATTTGCTAATATATAATTATTTCGTACTTTTGTGCCTTGATGAATGCAATAACTCTTGTCAAAGCGGCTCGCTTACGCACCTTGCCGCTATCAGTATCGGGTATTATCACAGGTAGTGCTGTAGCCCTACGCGAAAAACCTGAGGCTTTCCGTTGGGATATATTTCTGTTAGCGCTCCTCACTACGGTACTTTTTCAGATACTCTCTAACTTCGCCAATGATTATGGCGATGGGGTAAAAGGTACCGATAATGAGCACCGTATAGGTCCAGCCCGTGCCTTACAGAGTGGGGCTATCACCCGCCAACAGATGAAGCGAGTAGTGCTTATCACTGCGGCTCTTTCTATACTCTCAGCAATCGCTCTGATAATAGCGGCTTTTGGTAGCGAAAACCTACTTTACACGCTGGTGTTTTTTGTGTTAGGATTGCTTTGTGTAGCAGCAGCTATCAAGTATACCGTAGGGAGTTCAGCCTATGGCTATCGCGGATTGGGCGATGTGTTTGTATTCGTCTTTTTCGGCTTGGTCAGTGTGGTGGGCAGTCAGTTTTTGTATACCCAACAGATAGATAAGGCAGTATGGCTACCCGCTATAGCTATCGGACTATTGAGCGTAGCGGTACTCAACCTCAATAATATGCGCGATTACGAAAACGACCGCCGTTCAGGCAAGCATACTCTGGTAGTCAAGATGGGCATTTCATTAGCCAAATATTATCATTATTATTTGGTTGTAATAGCTATGGTAGCGATGCTCGGCTATTCAGTATGGCGCTTACAAATGCGTTGGCAGTTGCTGTACCTTATAGCCTACTTGCCTTTGGTAGTGCATCTATTGTCAGTAAAACGCAATACAGAACTACGACTCTTAGATAAAGAACTCAAAATCGTAGCAATGAGCACTTTCTTGCTCTCGGTCTTATTCTTTATCGGCATCTATACTAACATCTAACGACTAGCGACTAACGACTAACGACTAACGACTAACGACTAACGACTAACGACTAACGACTAATGACTAACGACTAACGTCTAACAACTAATAAACTAACGTATAATTCAATAATAACTATGGAAGTAATTTACTACGGACACGCTTGTGTGGGTATCCGAATAGGCGACACCCACCTTCTTATCGACCCTTTTATCTCTGAAAACCCTTCAGCGAGTCACATCAATGTAAATGATGTACCTGCCGACTACATCCTCATCACTACGGCTCAGCAAGACCATACTTATGATGTAGAGAGCATCGCTAAGCGTACTAATGCTAAAATTATCTCTAATTACGAGATTTCTAACCATTATTTCAATTTAGGCATCGAAAATTCACACCCTATGGACTTAGGAGGGGCTTATAATTTCCCTTTTGGTTCAATTAAGATGGTACCTGCTTTGCACTCTTCTACTTTCGATGACGGTAGTGCCGGTGGTTGCGCTTGTGGTTTTATCATCAAAACCTTAGATAAAACTGTTTACGTAGCAGGTGCAACAGCTTTGCACTTCGATATGCAGCTTATTCCTGTGCGTTATAAAGTAGATTTAGCCGTATTGCCTATAGGTGGCAACTTTACAATGGATGTTGAAGATGCCATTATGGCTTCTGACTTCGTAAAGTGCAACAAAGTGTTAGGCTATCACTACGACACCAATCCACTTATCAAAATTGATGATAAAGACTTAGCTGTACGCAGCTTTAAAGCCAAAGGCAAAGAGTTAATTCTCTTAGGGGTAGGACAAAAAGTATTAGCTTAGTATTAAATAGCAGAAATTTGCTAATTCCCAAATTTGCTAATTTGCTAATCGGCTAATTGGCTAATTGGCTAATTTTCCCAGTATGTCAAAGAACGAACTGAAAGTCTTAAAACTTTTACGGCGCAAAGTTCTCACCTTTTGGCAAACTGAGCAAATACTTGTTGCGTGATGATACAACCTTGTCAAATAAACAGTCAATAAAAAATGAAAAAACTTTTACTTATTACCGCACTGCTTATAGCCTCTAACGGCTTAGCTCAGAAATACTTATCGCAATACGATATAGACGAAGAGCGCTTTGGCAACGAACGTATCTTCACCCTAAGCGCTAACGACGAACCCTTAGAGGGTGCCTATAAGGTAGCCATTGGGGGCGGCGATTACTACGAAGCTACCTTCAAAAAAGGTAGAATAGACGGTGCCAAAAAAACGTATAACGACAAAGGCGAACTTATTGTGGAAGGACACTACAAAAATGGTTTGCCCGAAGGAGCTTTTACCCAATATCGCGAGGGCAAGGTAATACGCCTCACTACCTATAAAGACGGAAAGTTAGACGGCAAGAGCGCCCGCTATACCGATAAAGGGGTGCCTGACTACGAAACTTTTTATAAAGACGGTAAGAAAGAGGGTGAGTGGAAGTACTACGATGACGAAGGCAAGGTTGAGCGCATCGAAACCTACAAAAACGATGAGAAGAATGGTAAGTGGTGGCGCAAAATGGTCAGCAACCACGGCAATTACACCACTACCAAGTACTATACCAATGGCAAACCTTCAGGCAAATGGGTAGAACAGTGGGAAAATGGCTTGCTACGCGAAGAGCGCGACTATAAAGACGAAAAGACCTATACTCAGCGCAATTATCATCTAAACGGCAACCCTAAGAGCGAAGTGTCGTATAAAGACGATAAGCTGCACGGAGCTCGCAAGAACTTCAATGGGGCAGGTGTTTTGCAAGACGAACAAGTGTTCGATGCTGATAAGCTCATTGCTCGCAAAATCTACCACTCTAATGGCAGATTAAAAGAGGAAACCAATTATAAAAACGATGAGAAAAACGGTAAGTACACCCTCTATAACGAAAATGGTACCCTCAATGAAGAAGGCGAATATAAAAACGACTTCAAAGAGGGCGTATGGCGCGAGTACCAAGAGAATAATGTGCTGTACCGCGAACGTACCTATGTAGGAGGCATTCTCAACGGCGCGATGAAAATATATTACCCTAGCAAAAAAGTAAAAGAGGAAGGAATGATGAAGGACAACTACAAGCAAGGTGTCTGGAAGCACTACGACCGCACAGGGCGCTTAGCATACGAAGAAGAGTACCAACAAGGCACAGTAGTAAAACGCAAAGATTTTGACGAATAAAACTCAAATTATTTTATATGAAACTCAAAAACGCAATCACACTTTCTGCCATAGCATTGGCTACAATGCTCGGCACCACAGACCTTTATGCACAACAGAAGAAAGGTAAAAAATGCAAAAAGACAGAGCAAAGCTGTCAAAAACCTAATTATGGCAAACCCTCTGAGGTAAAAGCTAACGAAGGCGCTTTCAAAATAAAGCCTTTAGCATACGATTATGATGCCGTGAGCAGCTACATCGATGCTGAAACGATGTACATTCACTTCTCAAAGCACTATGTAGGGTATTTAAACAACCTCAATAAGGCAGTCGAAGGGAAGCCTGAAGCACAGAAGACTATAGAGCAGCTCCTCAGTACGCTCGATATGAGCAATGCAACCCTAAGAAACAACGCAGGGGGCTACTACAACCACAATTTGTATTTCGAACTCATCTCACCAAAAGGGGGAGGAACCCCTACCGGAGCCTTAGCAGCAGCTATCGACCGCGATTTTGGCAGTTTCGAGAACTTCAAAAAAGCCTTTAGCGAGGCAGGAGCTAAACGTTTCGGTTCAGGTTGGGCGTGGTTAGTAGTCAATAACGGCAAGTTACAAGTAGTGAGTACCGCCAATCAAGACACCCCATTAATGCCAAACTTAGAGGTTTCAGGCACCCCCATTCTTGCTATGGACGTATGGGAACACGCCTACTACCTAAAATACCAAAACAAACGCGCTGATTATATCACCAACTTCTTCAACGTAATCGATTGGACTAAAGTAGCCCAAAAATACGAAGAAGCCCTAAAATAGTATGATTTTCGTGTATGGGTTCCCCCTTTGAAGTGGGCAAGGGGGATGTTTACAATATAAAAAAAGCTGTTCTTTTGTAGAACAGCTTTTTTTATGCTTATATTTTAGTATTAATACGTAAGCGTTTGGGTAGCCGTACGTCCGTCTGTTGATTTAATAACTATCTGAGTAGGTTTGTTTTCATTGTTATAAACGTATTCGCGCACAGTAGAACTTGTTTTAGGGAAGTTCTTTTGTGCTACATTCACAAATCTTTTGTAGTAGTGAAAGTTTATTTGTCTAAACGCTACAGAAGTTACTTCAGGAGCTATAAACGCAAAAGCTCCACGCCCATTGTAGTTGGCACCATTAGTGTAAGTGAAATTCTGTACATATCCGTTGTACTCATCCTTAGTTACATTTCCTTTGCTGTCTAATGTGTAGTTGGTAGTAGTTGAAAAACTGCCTCCTCCATTATCGCGAACTTCTACTCTTGTAGCCACTACAGAGGTACCTTGATAGGTAAACTGAGTAGTAGAGGTAGCCCCTCCGCCAACTCTTATTTCTTTACTTACTTCACCTTGCTCATTATAAGTAAAAGCATAGTTTGTTACATCACCCCAAGCACCTTTTTCTACTACACGTTCTACCTGCTTTTTGTTGTTATAAAAAAGCTCTACAGTAGTAGGAGTGTTTTGCCCTGATGATTTTTGTACAGCCTTAGTAAGATAGTTTTCAGAGTTATAAGTAAAAGTACAAGTCTCTACACTACCATAAGCACTTGTGTAAACAGACTCTCTAAGCAAACGGTCTGTTACAGTATGAGTAAGAGTTGAAACCCCAGCTCCTTCTTGAGTAACGATAGTTTTAGGGTACTCAAAATTTACTATATAAGGGTTTGTTTCTTGTGGAGCAGGTTGTTCCCCTCCGTTATTATCATCTTTTTTGCAGGCTACCACAGCAAGGGCAGCTACTGCTACTAATAAAAATTTCTTCATTGTAGTGTGTTTTTAAGGCTTAAAAAAACTTTGTCAAAGTCCTGAGACTCTGACAAAGTTTAATAGATTAATAGTTGTAGACAGTAGTAATAGTAGTAGTACCTCCTAATCCTCCTGTTTGTACTTCTACACTTTTGGTTACTACATTACCATTATACTCGTATGAATAAGTATGAACAAGTGTGTCGTACTGAGTGCGTGAGGTCTTTTTACCTGGGTTATTAGAACTTTGTACAAGACGTTCTTTGTCAGCATAAGGAATAAAATTACCATAAAGATCAAAGATAGTAAAAGGAGATTTGCTACCTAAGTTTAATTTATTATCGTAATTTTCATAGGTAGTAGTACCTATATCAGTACCCTTTGTTTCTACTACATTCTTACCACTTAAAGTATGAGTATAGGTTCTTGCAGGATAAGTAGGGTCGTGGTCTTTATCTGTTACAACTACTTTATTAGCAATGCTATAGTCGTAAGTATAGTCGTGTTCATCAAATTGTCCTGGTATACCAACATCTGCTTTAGAAGTAGCGCTCACTACTTTTCCTTCAGCATTATGAGTATACTGATAAGTAGCAGTTTGGCTACCTGAAAGTACTAATTTAGTAAGTAAACCTTTTGCATCGTAAGACAATACATAAGACTGACCTGTAGTTACTACTGAAGTAAGGAAGTTGTTAGCGTCATAATTCAAGGTATAAGTACCTCTGTCACTAAAAGCTATTTTTGTTAATAGTTTTCTAGCACTATCTACTGTGTAGGTAATAGTACGAGAGCTAGTGCCAGTAGCATTTTCTGTAGTAATTACTAATGATTTAGGGTAAGTAAAATCTACAGTCGTAGGTACAGAACCTTGGTCTGCCTTAACAGGTGGTGCAGGCTGCTCCCCACCATTGTCGTCTTTTTTGCAGGCTACCACAGCAAGGGCAGCTACTGCTACTAATAAAAATTTCTTCATAATGTGTAAGTATTATTATTAAACGGGGCAAAGGTAACGTTTATTTTCTATACTTACCGTTAAATAAAAGTTAAATTTGTATTCTATTAGTAGAGCCCTATCACTGCGTAAAGTATATCAACTTCCTCCTATAAATACTCAACAACTTCGATTTAGAGATAAAACCATAATACCTACCATCAGAATGCACCACCGGCAGGTTCCACGCACCTGTATGCTGAAACTTGTCCATTACCGTGCTCATCTTATCCTTACCCGATACTATTGTCGCAGGGGCAGGCTGCATAAGCTCTATTGCCGCAATCTTATCGTAATAATCCGACTCAAAAATAAGGTGACGTATATTGTCAAGCAGAATTACCCCTTTTAGAACACCCGTTTCGCGCTCTAATACAGGATAAATATTCCTATTCGATACCCGCACCACATCCATCACCACCTCGCGCAGCTTCATATCAGTATAAACAGGTACGAAGTTGTGCTCTACCACCTGCTCAAAGTCCATTAAGGTCAGTATCGATTGGTCTTTGTTTTGCGAAATAAGCTCCCCTTTGCGTCCCAATTCCATAGTGTAGATAGAGTATTTGTTAAAATACTTAGCCACCGAAAACGATACCGCAGCCGTCAGCATCGCCGGCACTAATAGCGAGTAACCTCCTGTCACTTCAGCGATGAGGAAAACAGCCGTCAGCGGAGCGTGTAGCACCCCCGTCATTAGGGCAGTCATACCCACAAGGGTAAAGTTAGGCAGCGCTGCCTTGTAGCCCAGTATCGGAAATTCGTTGATAATACGCGCAAAGCAATTTCCCATCACGCCCCCCATAAAAAGCATAGGCGAGAAAATACCCCCCACGCCGCCGCCGCCAAAGGTCAGCGAGGTAGCCACTACCTTGGCAAAGGTAAGCCCCGCCAATAGCAGAATGATAATCCACGTGTTCGACAAGTCCCAACCAAAAATATTCTTGCTAAGCGATAACTCAGGGTGTCCCTCCTTTAGGTGATTGATAATCTCGTGCCCTTCCCCGTATAACGGAGGCATTATATAGATAAGCAACCCCAAAAGAGCCCCACCTATCACTATTTTAAGGTACGGAGCCGTTATTTTCTTAAAAAAAGCATTGATTTTCTCATATACAAAAGTAAAATAAGCCGACATCAATCCCCCCACTATACCCAAAAGAATGTAAAACGGAATTCCTTGCAGCGAAAAGGCGCGAGTGATAGTCATCGGTATAAGCACCTCACTGCCAAAGAAAAAATAAGAAGTAAACACCCCGCAGAGCGAAGCGATAAACAGAGGAATGAGCGATGATAGCGTCAGGTCAAGCCCAAACACTTCTATAGCAAATAGAATAGCCGCGATAGGCACTTTAAAGATAGCTGCCAAGGCTGCCGCGCAAGCACAAGCCAAAAGCAACATACGGTTCGACTGGTTGATGTGAAAAAACCGACATATATTAGAGCTTATCCCAGCCCCTGTTACCACCATCGGACCTTCCAATCCCACCGACCCCCCAAAGCCAATAGTAATAGGGGCTACCAGCAGACTCCCATACGCCTGAAAGCGCTTCATCACTCCTTTTTGGTGAGCTACGGCATAGAGTATCGAGGGTATCCCGTGATTCACATCGTGGCGTATCACATATTTTTTAACCCAATACACCGCTGCAAAGCCGATAGTAGGCAGCACAAAGTAAAAGCCATAAGTTACCGTTTGGGCTAATTGCCCATCTAACAGCCACTGAATAAAGTGAGTAAACGACCGCATCGCAAGGGCAGCCAGCCCAGTGATGATACCAATTACTCCGCTCAGTAGCAGAATAAATTGACGTTCGCTAATATGCTTCACACGCCAGATAAGGAAGCGTTTTAAGAAATGTTGAGTCATTTTTTTTCAATTACGGATAGTTCAGCTTTTTTAGTTACGGATAGTTCAGTTTTTTTAGTTATGGATAGTTTAGTTTTTTTAGTTACAGATAGTTTAGTTTTTTTAGTTACAGATAGTTCAGTTTTTTTAGTTACAGATAGTTCAG
>NZ_KN389988.1:22807-51824 GCF_000213295.2 Capnocytophaga sp. oral taxon 329 str. F0087 | reverse complement strand
GATAGTTTAGTTTTTTTAGTTACAGATAGTTCAGTTTTTTTAGTTACAGATAGTTCAGTTTTTTTAGTTACAGATAGTTCAGTTTTTACAAGTGGCAAAAGTACAAATTTATTTTGGATTACCACGCCCTCCCCACAATGTTTACATTTTCATCCCTCCCACCTGTCTCACTCGTCCCACTCGTCCCACTTGTCCCACTTGTCTCACTCGCCCCACATTCCCAGCCTTCTCAGCCTTCTCATTCCTCCCATCAGTCCCACATCTTGCCCGTGCGGCTTGCCTTTGTGTTATGCGTTAAAGCTTAGCATATAATGTTTTACCAACACATCTGATGCATTTCCATTATTATCTTTTAAAAAAATATAAACTATCAATTTCTCCCTCAGAGAAATATAACTCTATATTATTCTGCTTGATAATATTATCATCAATAATACTCCCTATTTTTTCTCCTAATTCATCTTTTGTTTTATCAAATATAAGTAAGTCATCTTCATACTCAAGCAATGTATTTTCTCTATTTTTTAGATTTCTTTCTACCATTATATAATAAAGATTTATATTTTCTTTGAAACAAAATTCTATTTTGAAATATAAATAATACACTACATACAAACTACTATACCTAGAAATAAAAAAATCTTGCGATATATTTTTTACAACATCAATATTAAATAGTTTTTTATCTATTGTATCATTAAAAAAATCACTAGTTTTTATCTTATACATAAGCTCTTATTTTTTTTCTGAATAGTCTGGTATATCTCTAAAAAGCTGTTTAGTTAGCCCCAACATATACTCGCATCCCACAATTGCCCTCATTTGTCCCACTTGTCCCACCTGTCTCACTTGTCCCACCTGTCTCACATCTTTGCCCGTGCGGCTCGCACTCCCACTCGCACTTCCCCAAAAATTTTTTCTCTTTACTCTTACACTATACTTACCATATACAAACGATACAGGAAGAGCGAACGAAAAGCGAAAAATCAGCGAAGTATAAACATCTAATAAAAATATCAAAAGTAGTATGTTTTACTTTTCAGTTATTCTAAAAAAATCGTTGCAAATATACGGTGTAATTGCCAATTAAAAAAAAATTTCTATCTTTGCAGTTCAATAAAAAGATTAATTAACTATGTCTTGGTTTAAAAGAACAGCAAAAGGAATACAAACCTCTACAGAGGAGAAGAAAGATATCCCTAAAGGATTATGGTTTAAATCGCCCAGCGGCAATATAGTAGAGCAAGATGAGTTGGTTACCAACTTCTACGTAAGTCCTGATGACGATTACCACGTGCGCATTGGCAGTAAGGAGTATTTTCAAATACTGTTTGACAATAATGAGTTCAAAGAATTAGATGCCAATATGGTCTCTAAAGACCCACTTTCGTTCGTAGATACCAAATCTTACGACAAACGTTTAGAAGAAGCCACTAACAAAACGGGGCTCAAAGATGCCGTTCGTACAGCGGTGGGCAACTCTAAGGGGGCGCCTATTGTCATTGGCTGTATGGATTTCGCTTTCATTGGCGGCTCTATGGGTAGTGTAGTGGGCGAGAAAATATGTCGTGCTATCGACTATGCTATCAAGCATAAACTCCCATTCCTTATGATTTCAAAATCAGGTGGAGCTCGTATGATGGAGGCGGCTCTTTCGCTAATGCAGATGGCCAAAACCTCTATTAAGTTAGCCCAGCTCGATGAGGCAAAGTTGCCTTACATATCGCTTTGCACCGACCCTACTACAGGGGGTATTAGTGCTTCCTTTGCGATGCTTGGCGACATCAACATAGCCGAACCAGGCGCGCTTATAGGTTTTGCAGGCCCACGAGTAGTAAAAGACACCACAGGGCAAGACCTCCCAGAGGGCTTCCAAACGGCAGAATTCGTTCTCGAGCACGGCTTTTTAGACTTCATCGTAAACCGCAAACAGCTAAAAGACACCGTCAATCTATATATAGATTTAGTGATGAATAGAAAAATCAGATAGTAGGTGTTAGCCGTTAGTGGTTAGTCGCTAGTGCTTAGACTATAAAAAAACAACTTATAAGACCAACATAACCAATGAATTTACCGAAGTACGATGTTTTGCCTGATGAAACAAAACATATTTATGAGTTTGTAAGTGAAGGAAAGAAAGGTTGTATATACAAAATGGTAAAGTTTCAGGAAACAAATTTAATAAATGTTTATAATTTAGGTTTCGGAGATGAAAATCCTATTACCGGTGAAATAGATGATAAAATTGTTTCTGATAACGGAGATATGGAAAAGGTATTAGCTACTGTTATCTCCATTATTTATGCTTTTACTGAAGAATTCCCTGATAAATGGGTATATATAACAGGTAGTTCACCTACAAGAACAAGGCTGTATAGGATAATTATTATGAAGTACTTATCTATTGTTGAAAGTGATTTCACACTGCGCTGTTGGCAAAATGGTGAGTGGAAAGATTTTTATCCTAATATCAACTGTCAAGGTTTTGTTTTAAAACGAAAAAACAATAAATAACTATGAGTACAGAAGAGAAAAAAGATTTAAAAACTATTGTAGAGAAAACAACAAGGAAAGTGCTTAAAGTAACACCTCATTATGTACTTTTAGAGCCCGACCCTTCGTTGGATAAATATGCTAATAAGGTACTTTTTCCTGAGAAATTAGCACAAGCTAATGAAGCATTAAGAATAGCAGGTAACCCTGAATTTTAGCCGTTAGCCCTCTAACATCTAACGACTAATAGCTAGCGTCTAACGACTAACGACTAACGACTAAATGATCACATTCAAAGCACCGAGTAATATAGCCCTTGTAAAGTACTGGGGCAAGAAAGGGGAGCAGTTACCTGCTAACCCCTCTATTAGCTTTACGCTTAGCCATTGCTATACCGAAACCTCTATTGCCTACCAGCGTAGAAGCGCCGCTACTATGGCTACTGACGCCCCTTTTTCTTTTGATTTTAGCTTCGACGGACAGCCAAAGCCGTCCTTTCACCCCAAAATCGAAGCCTTTTTTGCGCGTATTGCTCCTTATTTACCTTTTTTAACGGACTATCATTTCAGTATCCACTCGCATAACTCCTTCCCGCACAGCAGCGGTATAGCCTCGTCTGCTAGTGCTATGGCAGCGCTTTCAGTATGCCTGATGCAGGTAGCCAGAGAGTTAGGCTATACATACTCCGAAGAAGAGTTTTGGCAAAAAGCCTCTTTTTTGGCGCGTTTAGGGTCGGGTAGTGCCTGCCGCAGTGTCAAAGGTAGTATAGTGGTATGGGGGCAACATCCTTCTATTGTGGGCAGTTCAGACGATTATGGCATACCCTACCCGCTGCAAGTAGCACCTGTGTTTGCTGATTTTCAGGATACTATCCTGCTCATCGACCGTGAGCAGAAGCAAGTCAGCAGCACCGTGGGGCACAATTTAATGCACGGACACCCTTTTGCCGAGGCGCGTTTTTTGCAAGCCAATAGCAATATCGATCGCCTTATAGGGGCATTTGCTACAGGCGATATCGATACGTTTATAGAGGTAGTCGAGAGTGAAGCCCTCACCCTCCACGCAATGATGCAGACCAGCATTCCGTATTTCATACTGATGCGCCCCAATACTTTGGAAGTTATTCAGCGCGTATGGCAGTACCGCAAAGACACCAAAGTACCGCTTTGCTTTACCCTCGATGCCGGTGCCAATGTGCATCTGCTGTACCCTAAAAGCGTAAAAGACGAAGTACAAACGTTTATCAAAAACGAATTAGCACACTTTTGCGAAGAAGGGAAATATATTAATGACCAATTAGCCAATTAGCAAATCGGCAAATTGACAAATCGACAAATTCTTATGGATATTACTAAAGAGCAAGTTGAGGATTTTATAGAAGAGGTACTTCCGCTTACAGAGCGCGAGGTCATTAGCTATGAACTTTCGCCAGCTGAGGGCTTGCCTATCACTGATAGCAAAGTCGGAGGGGTACCTTATATTCCCAAAGGAGGCACTTTGCCCAGAACTTCTGACGGCTACCCGCTATTTATGATAGCGCAAATCAACTGCGAACAGTTGCCGCCAAACAGCTTCTATCCTAAAAAAGGACTCTTGCAGTTTTGGATAAGAGTTGTCGATGAAAAATTTATAGACGAATATAACCAAGGGGTTTGTAATCATAATGAAAGAAATGACCCCTTTAGCGATAACAACCGCAGAGTGTTGTATTACCCTACCCTTACCGAGGCAACTCCCTTTGAAGAGTTTCAAGCGGAATACCATTTTTATGATGAGTGTATGCCTCTGAAAGAGTCTAAGGAATTTGCAATGCACTTCACTAAAGAGCGCGAAGAGGTCAGTTATGCCCTTTCGTTCTTTCATCCTATCTTGGTACAAAAGTGGAATGAAAAGTTTGGCACCAATTACGCGCATTACCTATACGACTCACCTACTCAAATCCCCGACGAAATAGATGAGATTTTCAACGATTGGCTACCCGATGGGCAAGGTAATAAATTAGGAGGCTATGGCGAGGAAGCTGAGTATGGCAATTATTATCCCGATGATTACCGCTCTTTCCCATTATTGCAAATAGATTGCGATGATGATTTAGGCATAGATTGGATAGACGGGGTAGGGCTTTTCCTTATTAAGGAAGAAGAGCTTGCAGAAGCCGATTTTACAGAGGTGTATTACAATTTTCAGTTTTAAAATATAAAGCTATGGGAGTATGGCAATGGTTACAAACAATATTCAGTGAGGGGGAAGATAGACTAACAGATAAACAACTCACAAGGCTGGAGAACTTTGCCCAAGCGGTAAAAACAGCAACAGCTCGGCAGGTAATACATATACAGGCACTACCATCTGCTAATCTGTCAATTACCGATAGTAAGTTTGGCGGTATTCCTTACTTGCCTAAAGGCGCCACACTGCCTACAGCGCGTAATGGTAAGCCGCTGTTTATGTTGGCACAAATCAACTGCTCGCAGTTGCTTGAAAATAATATATACCCTAGAAAAGGACTGTTGCAAATATGGGTAGCTGCCAATGGCAAGTACGCTGGCAACCAATACTATTCTTATTCGCCCCATACACAACGCGTTATATATTATCCTACTTTAGAAGAGGCTACAGATTACGACAAATTTAAGCAGGTGTATCAGTTCGAGGGCAAGCCTTTGCCTTTTGCTCCTACAAAGGCCTATCGACTAATTTTCACCCAAGGCACTGATACTTTTTCTTATGAGCAGTTGCGTTTTAATCATTCGTTGCTGCCACTGTGGAAAACCTACTTTGGGGAGCAGCGAGAGAACTTTCTTCTTTTGCCTGAAAAGATAGCCGAAAAGCTCAAAGAGTTATTGCCTACCTCTCGAGGGCATCGTATAGGCGGCTATAGCGAGGTCGATGATAACGCTCAGGCGGTAGGTAGCGATGGCTTACCCAAAATACTACTACTGCGTATAGATACCGATGAGAAAGTAGGTATCCGTTGCAAAGATAACGAGGCTGTAAATTTTCTTATCGAAAAAGACGATTTTCAAGCGCTCGATTTTAGTAGGATACAACACTCTCTATAAAACAAACGTATGACAACAACCAATAGCAATCAGTCAGCCCCTAAAATAGTTCTTATTACGGGCGCGACTTCCGGTATAGGCAAACAAACAGCTTTGCTGCTCGCCTCTAAGGGCTTTTTGGTGTACGGCACGGCACGCAATGTCGAGGGCAAGAACCTTCCCTTCAGATTGCTACCAATGGACGTGCGAGAGCCAGCCACTATCAAGCAGGCAGTGCAGCAAATCCTCAGCGAGGTAGGGCGTATTGATATCCTTATCAACAATGCAGGGGTAGGTATCACAGGGGCGGTAGAAGAGCTGCCAGCCGACCAACTGCATAACGTTTTTGCCACCAACCTCTATGGCGCTATGTCTGTAGTGCAAGAGGTTCTGCCTACTATGCGTGCGCAAAAGAGCGGACGTATTATCAACATTAGTTCGATAGCGGGCTATATGGGTTTGCCTTTTCGCGGAGCCTATTCAGCCAGCAAAGGGGCTTTACTGCTGATGACCGAAGCCTTGCGTATGGAGGTAAAAGCCTTTGGTATAGAGGTCTGCACCATTTCCCCCGGCGATTATGCTACCGATATAGCCTCTCGCCGTTATCACACTCCCGTAAACGAAAACTCTCCTTATGCTGAGGTGTATGCAAAACAACTCCGCCTGATGAATGAGCACGTCGACAGTGGGGGCGACCCTAAAGAAATGGCCGAAAAGATACTCAAAGTAATCAACACCAAGCACCCCAAAGTGCATTATAAACAAGGCAGTTTCTTACAGAAATTTTCAATAGTCCTCAAACGACTTTTGCCCAGCAAACGCTACGAGCAAATGCTGATGAAACATTATCAATTAATAAATTAAAAACCAAGTAATATGAAATTCTTTATTGATACAGCAAATTTAGCACAAATTCAAGAAGCCCAAGATTTGGGCGTGTTAGACGGCGTTACCACCAATCCGTCATTAATGGCAAAAGAAGGCATCACCGGCAAAGAGGCGATACTCAAGCATTATACTAACATCTGCACGATTGTAGAGGGCGATGTTTCTGCTGAAGTAATTGCCACCGACTTCGAGGGCATCGTCCGCGAGGGCGAGGAGTTAGCCGCCCTTCATCCACAGATTGTTGTAAAAGTACCGATGATAAAAGACGGCATTAAAGCCATTAAATACTTTACTGATAAAGGCATCCGCACCAACTGCACATTGGTATTTTCTGCAGGTCAGGCGCTTTTGGCAGCCAAAGCAGGAGCTACCTATGTATCGCCTTTTATTGGCAGACTCGATGATATTTCAGCCGACGGACTCTCACTTATCGAAGAGATACGCCTGATTTACGACAACTATAATTTCGAAACCCAGATATTGGCCGCTTCAGTGCGTCATACGATGCACATTCTCGAATGCGCCAAAATAGGAGCCGATGTCATTACTGCCCCTCTTTCGGCAATCACCGGACTATTAAAACACCCTCTTACTGATAGTGGCTTAGCACAATTCCTAGCCGACGCCAAAAAATTGGGATAATTAACACAAATGAAAAAATTATTTTTAACCTCATCATTCAGTTCAGTAGCAAAATTATTTGAAGATTTTGCAGGTGAGCCCATAAAAGGAAAGAAACTAGCATTTATTCCAACAGCAAGTTTGGTAGAAAAAGTGCGTTTTTATGTCGATGATGATAGAAAAGCTTTTGAAAAATTAGGTCTTATCATAGAAGAATTAGAAGTTTCTACCGCTACTACCGAAGAAATAGCCCAAGCATTAGAGCGAAATGATTATATTTTTATCTCTGGAGGGAATACATTCTACCTAATGCAAGAACTAAAAAAGAAAGGAGCCGACAAGCTACTTATAGAAAAAATCAATAATGGAAAGTTGTACATAGGTACTTCAGCAGGTTCTATCATTGCTTCTCCTACTATTGAATTTGTTAGCGATATGGACGAAACCAAAAAAGCCCCTGAACTAACAGAATATTCGGGTTTGCATTTGGTAGAATTTTATTTTTTACCTCATTATCTGAATTTCCCTTACAAGGAAGCTTCTCAAAAAGTAGTAAATGACTATTCACAGAGAATAGATTTGCGACCTATTTCCAACAATCAAGTAATTACCGTTTTAGGTGATGAAATAAAAACACTTGAAAACCCAAACGAGCAGCAAAGAAATAGTTTTAATAATGTCTAAGCTCCCAAAACTCTATATCATAGCAGGTTGTAACGGTGCGGGAAAAACTACCGCTTCTTTTACCATTTTGCCCGAAGTACTCAACTGCAAAGAGTTTATCAATGCCGACGAAATCGCTAAGGGGCTATCGCCTTTCCAGCCCGAAAGCGTAGCTATGCAAGCCGGTAGAATAATGCTCGCTCGTATGGACGAACTATTGCAAAAAGGAGAAACTTTTGCTTTCGAAACTACTTTGGCTACTAAAAGCTATAAGCAAAAAATAGAATGGGCACAAGCAAATGGCTATGAGGTTACCCTATTGTTCTTTTGGTTGCGCAATGTAGCAATGGCAAAAGAACGTGTCGCTCAGCGCGTTGCTGAAGGAGGGCATAGCATTCCCTTAGAAACCATTGAAAGAAGGTATCATAATGGGATTGCCAATCTCTTTGCTATCTATATAGATATGGTAGATATTTGTTATATATTTGATAATTCAGAAGGGAGAAAGGAACTTATAGCTCAAAAGGAAAGGCATAAAGGTATCATAATTTATAACAACAACAAGTTTAACTTAATGAAAAATAATTATGAAAGATAAAATAACTAAGAAAGAGGGTCTAAAAGATAAACTTTTAAAAGGGTTAGATCTTGCTTATGAGCGAATGATTGTTGAAAAGCGCAAGAAACAACAGAAAATAGTAGTTTGGAAAGAAGGAAAAATCGTTACAATCACACCATAAGAATTAGTAAAGTTATCGAATTAGAATTATGACCCGAGAAGAACTCATACAATTGGGGAACCAAATCATAGAAGAAGACGATGACGATCGCCAAGAGGAACTAATGGAACGCTTCGATCGCAATGTACCTCACCCCGAGGGCAGTTCATTATTCTTCTATCCGGAAAACTACAACGCCCGCACTATGGATATTTCCTCCTACGACCCCACCGTCGAGGAAGTAGTAGACAAATGCTTGGCGTATAAAGCTATCATAATGAGCTAATAGTTGTAATTTATCAGAATCGTCCGCCCCGTTAGATTTGTCTAATAAGTCTGCCCCATTGGACTTGTTTGAAAACCATAGTACCTACAAAATAATTGACAATCTACAAATTGGCTAATTGACAAATTATTACTACCTTTGCCTCCTAAATAACTTTTCATTTTTCACTTTTCACTTATATGAACTGGATAACCGTAAAAGAATACGAAGATATTACGTATAAAAAATGCGACGGGGTGGCGCGTATCGCCTTCAACCGTCCTGAGGTGCGCAATGCATTTCGCCCTAAAACCACCTCCGAACTCCTCGATGCCTTCAAAGATGCTTACGAGGACATCAATATAGGCGCCGTATTGCTCTCTGCCGAAGGTCCTTCGCCTAAAGATGGCGTGTGGAGCTTTTGTAGTGGGGGCGACCAAAAAGCGCGTGGTCACCAAGGCTATGTGGGCGACGATGGCTATCATCGCCTCAACATCCTCGAGGTGCAACGCCTTATTCGCTTTATGCCCAAGGTGGTAATTGCCGTAGTCCCTGGTTGGGCTGTGGGGGGCGGACACTCATTGCACGTAGTCTGCGACCTTACCCTCGCCAGCAAAGAGCACGCTATCTTTAAGCAAACCGATGCCGATGTAACCAGTTTCGATGCCGGTTATGGCTCAGCTTACCTTGCCAAAATGGTGGGACAGAAGAAAGCGCGCGAAATCTTTTTCTTAGGGCGCAATTATTCCGCTCAAGAGGCTTTCGAGATGGGTATGGTAAATGCGGTTATACCTCATAACGAACTCGAAGCTACCGCTTTTGAGTGGGCGCAAGAGATAATGGCCAAATCGCCTACTTCTATCAAAATGCTGAAGTTCGCGATGAACCTCACCGATGACGGTATGGTAGGGCAACAGGTATTCGCTGGTGAAGCCACCCGCCTTGCTTATATGACCGATGAAGCCAAAGAAGGGCGCGATGCCTTCCTCCAAAAACGAAAACCTAATTTTGAAAAGAAATGGATACCGTAAAATTTACGCTAAAAGAAGATGCTCAAGGCAATAAGAACCCTATATTGCCAGAAGGGGTGAAAAACTACCTCATCGATATTGATGGCACGGTAGGCGAGGACATCCCTAATGAAGAGCCTGAACGTATGGCTACTGCTGAGGTATTCCCCGATGCGCTGGCACAAGTAAACAAATGGTATGACGACGGACACGTTATTTACTTTTTCACCTCGCGTACTGAAGAGCATCGCGAGGTTACTGAGCAGTGGCTCAAAAAGCACGGCTTCAAGTATCACGGCATCATCTTTGGCAAACCTCGCGGCGGCAATTATCATTGGATAGACAATCACATCGTAAAAGCCACCCGTTACAAAGGCAAATTCACCGATTTTATCCTCAAAGAACAAACCGTAGAAGTATTCAACGATTAGTCAATGAGCAAATTGGCAAATCGACAAACTATTTTAAAATGAAAGAAACCGTTAAAAACAAGATTAAAAAATGGTTACTTGATATAGATCGTCAAGAAAACTTACCTAATGATATTGTCGCACTGAATTTCAATATCTCAGAACCTTATGAATTAGAGCTTATAGGTTCTTCTTGGTATGATGATGAAGACCCTGATTGGGCTTGCGAAGACGATTTTGTACCCGATGACTGCTTTTTACCTTTAGATGAAATACCTGAAGAAGTTCATTGGGAACAAGTACTCTCAATGATTACTGAAATTCTTAAAGAAATAGTAGCTGAAAACAGTATTAAACTCTTTAACGTACAACATATAGCTATAGGTTTTGTAGATGGCGATTTACAAATCGTAAAATAAGCTACAACCCATACGACTCACACTAAATTTACTAATTTGCTAATTTTCAAATTAGAACAGTATGATAAAAACAATGGCAGAACTCGCAGCACAAGGCGAAACCCCCGAAGTACTCTTTTGGGTAGGCTGTGCCGGTAGTTTTGACGACAGAGCGAAACGTATTATCAAAGCCTTTGCTCACCTTTTGCAGAAAGCAGGGGTGCGCTTTGCTGTGCTTGGCACCGAAGAGAGTTGCACTGGCGACCCCGCTAAGCGCGCCGGCAATGAGTTCCTTTTTCAGATGCAGGCAATGATGAATATAGAGGTGCTCAATAGTTATCAGGTCACCAAGATAGTCACTACTTGTCCGCATTGTTTCAACACTATCAAAAACGAATATCCAGCCTTGGGCGGCAATTACGAAGTAATGCACCACACCCAGCTGCTCAAAACCCTTATCGATGAGGGACGGCTAACGGTTGAAACCGGCACTTTCAAAGGCAAACGCATCACTTTTCACGACCCCTGCTACTTGGGCAGAGCCAACAAGGTCTACAACGCACCGCGCGAACTCCTCAGCAAGTTAGAAGTCGATTTGGTAGAGATGAAAAAGTGCAAATCTCGTGCTATGTGCTGCGGTGCAGGTGGGGCACAGATGTTCAAAGAAGCTGAAAAAGGGGATAAGGAGATAAATGTACTCCGCACCGAGCAAGCCCTCGAAGTGCGCCCTGATATTATCGCTACCGCTTGTCCGTTTTGCAATACGATGATGACCGATGGAGTAAAGACAAAAGAGAAAGAAACACAAGTGAAAATATATGATATAGCCGAACTGATGGCAAATGAAAATCCTATTCTGTAGAACCTATAAATTATTATTTGAAAAAATGAAAAAGAACATTTTTTTGCTCCTTTTGGCAGCTACAACCCTGTCTTTTGCGCAGAAAACTACAGCCGTAAGAGACACTATTGCTAAGGACACGACCAAAACAAAGGTGACTGAAAAAACACCCGAACAAAAACGCGCTGAAGAGTATGCCAAACTCATCAAAAAAGGAGGCATAGAGCGCAACGGACTTTTTACTGTACGAAAAATAGAGGAAAAATGGTATTTCGAAATACCCGACACCCTCTTAAATCGCTACTTGCTGTGTGTTACCCGTCTGAAAACCGCTCCTGATAACTTCGGAATGTACGCGGGCGAAAAGGTAAACGAGCAGACCATTTACTTCGAGCAACGCACCGACAAAACCCTTTCGCTGCGCGCTTTTGTAAATGTACAACAGGCTGATAGCACCCACAATATCTATACAGCGGTAGCCAACTCGAGTGCTAACCCTATCATTGCGTCTTTCAATGTCATAGGTCGCAATCCTAAGACGAAAAGTCAGCTGATTGATGTTACTGATTTCTTCAAGCAAGATAATAACATTACCAGTTTTTCATCTAGCTTCAAGACCTCGCAGAAGTTAGGCAATGCTGCCCTCGACCGCTCGTATGTAGAAGATGTACGCCCTTATCCTATCAACGTAGAAATCAATGCGATGCGAACCTTTTCGGCATCGCCTAGCAATATACCCGCTGCCAATCGTGTAGGAGCGGTAAGCGTGGGGCTAAACGTTTCGATAGTATTACTGCCCAAAGAGCCAATGGCTAAGCGTCTTTTCGACCCTCGTGTAGGCTTTTTTGCTAGCAGATTTGTGAAGTTTGGCGATGACCAGCAACGCACCGAAACCGAAGCCTACATACACCGTTTCCGTTTAGAACCTCGCAAAGAGGATATGAAGAAATACCTAAAAGGGCAATTGGTAGAACCTAAAAAGCAAATTGTTTTCTACATAGACCCAGCCACACCTAAGCAATGGCAAAAATACCTCATCTTAGGGGTAAACGATTGGAATGTAGCTTTTGAGCAAGCAGGTTTCAAAAACGCTATTGTAGCCAAACCTTGGCCTAACGACCCTTCTATGAGTATGGAAGATGCGCGCTTCTGCGTTATCAGATATTTGCCTTCTGAAATAAGCAATGCCTATGGCCCTAACATAGCCGACCCTCGCAGTGGTGAGATTATAGAGTGCCACGTAGGTTGGTATCACAACGTGATGAAACTCCTACAAGAATGGTATATGATACAAGCCGGAGCGGTAGATAAGCGCGCACGCACTTTGCCTCTAAATGACGAACTTATGGGCGACCTTATTCGCTTTGTCTCTTCGCACGAAATAGGGCACTGCTTGGGCTTGCGCCACAATATGGGGGCAAGCTATGCCACTCCGGTAGAAAAACTCCGCGACAAGGCGTGGGTAGAAGCGCACGGTCACACCGCTTCTATTATGGACTATGCCCGATTCAACTATGTAGCACAGCCTGAAGACAACATTTCCTCTAAAGGAATTTACCCCCGTGTAGGCGATTACGACAAATGGGCGATAGAGTGGGGTTACCGCTACTATGCTGATAAGTACAAAGATGAGTATGCCGAGCAAGAAGCTCTTGCCGATATTACTACCCAGCGTGTAAAGGCGAATCCTCGTTTGTGGTTTGGTGGTGAAGGCAATAATGAAGACCCTCGTGCTCAACGCGAAGACCTGTCCGACAACGTGATGAAAGCCAACACTTATGGACTTAAAAACCTCAAATACGTAGTACAAAATCTACCTCAATGGACAAAGCAGCCTAATGATAAGTACGATTATTTATTAGGAATGCACCAAGCGGCTACCCAGCAGTACCGCCGTTATTTAAACCACGTACTTAAATACATTGGCAATAGATATGTAGGTTTTGTAGGCGATAAAGAGGTATATAAAGAAGTGCCTAAAGAGAAAGTAAAAGAGGCAGTTGCCTATATAGACCAGCATTTGTTTACCACGCCGCTTTGGTTGTACCCACAAGAGATAACCGATAAAATAGGGGTAGATGTTGATGCCAGCATATTAGGACAGCAAAACACTACTTTAGCCTATCTGTTAGCCGAAGGGGTAGTTTATCGTATTGCTAATCAGGCGTTGGTATCGCAAAACCCTTATACTGCCGACGAGTACCTAAACGATGTATTTGCTGCGGTATGGAAGCCTCTCAACGCTTCTGATGCGCGTCAAAACACTTACAGACGCGGGGCACAACGCGCTTATATAGAGCAATTAGGCAAACTCATCAATCCAGAGAATAAAACTGATAAAATAGCGCTTAACCAAGTGTCTGATGTGCGTATTTTCGCTTTGCAAAATCTCAATAAAGTAGAAAAATACCTACAACAGGCCCTACAAGGTGAAGCCGCTAATAGTATCAACCAACTGCACTACCAACAACTTTTGAAGGATATTAATAACATTAAAGACCCTAAAAAATAGTGCAAGAACCACGTGCCGACTTTTTGTTTGTACTTATCTTGGGCATCTTGTCAATGCTGACGCCTTTAGCGATAGATATGTACCTACCTGCGTTTCTCAATATAGCAAATGACTTTAGTGTATCGCAGGAGAAAATACAAACTACTTTAGCCCTTTTTACTTTCGGATTTGCCTTTGGGCAGCTCTTCTGGGGGCCTTTATCCGATAGTTATGGGCGCAAACCAATTATTCTTATTGGTATAGTAGTGTCGGCATTGGTGTCTTTAGGCATTACCCAAGTGAAGCATA
Organism: Capnocytophaga sp. oral taxon 329 str. F0087; assembly: GCF_000213295.2. Taxonomy (NCBI): domain Bacteria; kingdom Pseudomonadati; phylum Bacteroidota; class Flavobacteriia; order Flavobacteriales; family Flavobacteriaceae; genus Capnocytophaga; species Capnocytophaga sp. oral taxon 329. The sequence goes on along the minus strand of NZ_KN389988.1, from coordinate 37,675 downwards.
TAGAGCACTTCTATGCGTTGCGCTTTGTGCAGGGCTTTTTTGGAGCTTCGCCAGCCGTAGTTACAGGGGCATTGCTACGCGACCTTTTTGCTAAGAATGAGTTTGCGCGGCAGATGTCTATGATAATGATTGTTACGATGATAGCCCCTTTGTTGGCTCCGGTATTGGGTGGTTACCTAACCGACTGGTTTCATTGGCATATTATCTTTTATGTGCTAATGGCATTAGGATTGGTATGCGCTCTATTAGTCTTCTTTAAAATACCCGAAACTCTTCCGCCTGTCAGACGAACGCCTTTAAAGATAGGTAGTATTCTAAAGGTTTTTGGCAGACTGTTGAGCAATAAAAAGGTATTAGGCTATATTTTCTGCAATTCACTTTCGTACTCAGGTATGTTCTGCTTTCTTTCAGCAGGTTCTATTGTCTATACAGGGCTTTTTGGGGTAGCACCTAAGCATTTTGGTTATTTCTTTCTGCTGAATATCCTCGTGATGATGACAGCCACCTCGCTCAATGGTAAATTTGTTACTAAAATAGGCGTAGAAAAATCATTGCGATTAGGGCTCACCATACAGCTAATAGCCGGTGTATGGCTGTTAGTATGCGGTATTTTTCACTTGGGATTATGGGCTACAGTAGTAGGGGTAGCCACTTATGTGGGGCTTGTGTCGGTAGTGTCGAGTAGCGCTAATGCTGCCATATTAGATATGTACCCCGAAGTAGCCGGTACAGCCAACTCGCTTACGGGTATGTTGCGTTTTGGCATCGGCTCGGTAGTGGGTATGCTTCTTGCCCTCTTCACCATTGATACTGAGCGCCCAATGGTCTTTGCTATGGCGATTTGTATAGTAGTGGCCGTTATAAGTTACATAGGGTTGGTAAGAGGCGAGCCGCAAGCGCATAATTAGGAAAAGATTGTTTTTTACAGAGTATAACATAGTGACCCCTTTGGGCTTTGACCTCGTTAGTACTATAGACGCAGTACTACAAGGGCAATCGGGTATTGCAAAACACCCCACTATGGGCAGATGGGCAGCTATTCCCTTATCGAAGATAGACGATGAGGGAATAGCTGCTCAATTTATTACTACCCCTTTCAAAGGAGAGTTTTCGCGCTTAGAGCAATTGCTGCTTTTGGCAGTGCAGCCTCTACTACCACGCATTGCTATCAGTCCGCGTACTGCTTTTATCCTCTCTACTACCAAAGGCAATATCAACAACTTATCTACTGATGCCTCTTTGCCTTATCTCTCTACTTTAGCACATAAAATAGCAACTCAGCTGGGGGTTACCTCTCAGCCTATCGTGCTTTCTAATGCCTGTGTATCAGGAGCAATGGCGCTATCGGTAGCTGACCGATTGCTAAAGGCAGGGGCGTATGATAGTGCAATAATATTGGCAGGCGATGAGATAAGTGACTTTGTACTTTCGGGGTTTCAGTCGTTTCAGGCTATTAGTGCCAGCCCTTGCAAGCCCTACAGTCCGGATAGAGACGGCATCACTTTGGGCGAAGCTACAGCAGCAGCCTATGTAACGGGTGACCCACAAGGGGCTAAGGCGCAACTGTTGGGCAGCGCCTCTATCAATGATGCCGCCCATATATCTGCCCCCTCGCGTACGGGCGAAGGGCTTTACCAGAGCGTACAGCGCGCGCTGCAGGAAGCCCAATTGCGCCCTGAGCAAATAGAGCTTATCAACGCTCACGGCACCGGTACGCGTTATAATGACGAGATGGAGAGTCACGCATTTAGTCGTGCGCAACTGCTTGAGGTACCGCTAAATAGCTACAAAGGTTATTTTGGGCATACCTTAGGCACCGCGGGGCTTTTGGAAACTATCGTCACCATCGAGGCGGCTCGCAGAGGGGTGCTGCTAAAGAGCCTCAATTCTTCAGACAACGGTGTGCCACACCCATTGCATCTTCTAAAAGAATACCAACACCAACAACTAACGTATTTGCTTAAAACTGCCTCGGGCTTTGGCGGTAGCAATACCGCTGTAGTGATTGCTGTTGTTCGGTAATCCTTCGGCGATCGTATAGTGTGAGTGTATTGGGAGGAATGAGAAGGCTGGGAGGAATGGGAAGGCTGGGAAGAATGAGAGGGCTGGGAAGAATGAGAGGGCTGAGAGGAATGAGGGGGCTGGGAAGAATGAGAGGGCTGGGAAGAATGAGAAGGCTGGGAAGAATGAGAAGGCTGGGAAGAATGAGAGGGCTGAGAGGAATGAGGGGGCTGAGAGGAATGAGGGGGCTGGGAGCAGCGATTTTTTCAAAAAAAAGGTTTTTAAATTTTTATTAATAGAGAAAAATTTATTAACTTGCGACCATAATATTTAACCACTAAAAATATAAAACTATGAGTGCCATTCTGAAAAGAAAAGGCGATTACCATAATCTTATTGCCTATAAGAAATCTGTTGTTATTTATGATATTACTTTCTTCTTTACTCAGCATTTTTTGCAAAAAGGTGACCGTGCTATCGACCAAATGCTACAAGCCGCTCGCTCTGGTAAACAAAATATAGCTGAAGGTAACCGAGCTGCCGCTACTTCTACTGAAACTGAAATTAAACTAACTAATGTGGCTAAAGCAAGTCTTGAAGAACTACTAATTGATTATCAGGACTATCTGCGTACTCGTAACAAACTGTTATGGGACGGTTCTAATCCTCGTTATGAAAAAATGCGTGCATACGCTGCTAGTGAACTTATCTTTGACCAATATCATTCTCTTCTGCACAAATATAATGACGAAGCCCTTGCTAACCTCTGCATAACTCTCATTCATCAGACTTCTTTTTTACTTTGCCGACTGCTGGAAAAACAAGAAAAAAACTTCCTAAAAGAAGGAGGAATAAAAGAACGTATGTATCAGGCAAGACTGAACGTTAAAAATAAATGATTTTCTGGGAGGAATGGGAAGGCTGAAAGGACTGGGAGGGCTGAGAGGGCTGGGAAGATTGAGAGGAATGAGAAGGCTGAGAGGAATGGGAAGGCTGAGAGGAATGGGAAGGCTGAGAGGAATGAGAAAGCTGGGGGGAATGAGAAGGCTGGGAAGAATGGGAAGGCTGGGAAGAATGGGAAGGCTGGGAGGAATGAGAAGATTGGGAGGAATGAGAAGATTGGGAGGAATGAGAAAGCTGGGAGGGCTGAGAGGGCTGGGAAGAATGAGAGGGTAGTTTAACTGAATAAAATAAGTTAATTGTTGATTTTATTTTTTTTATTATCAGTGAGTTATGTGTTTTTTGAGCAAAAAACTTTGTGAAAAAATTGCATAATAGGCTTTTTTGTCGTAATTATGCACCCAAAATAAAGATATATTAAAAGCGTTAGCTTTTGTTCTGTTACTCGTGAAAATCTGGAAAATTTTTAAAATAACACAGAAACAAAAGGATAATGCTCCTCCTATTATAGGCGTGAGCTATCTATTTCTGTGTTATTGAGCGATTCCAGACGCTTACGGGTAACAGAGTAGAGTATTAGTTCACGCTTTTTTATGTCTACATTACAAAAAAAATAAAAAAAGCGTTAGCTTTATTCTGTTACCCGTAAAAATCTGGAAAATTTTTGTCAGTAACGCAGAATATAGGTTAGCCTGTAGAGCAAAGGAAGCGCAATAGTGTCTTCCTTTGCTATGAGCTACTATTTTTAAATTTTGCAAAGAGTAGAGCTGCTGTTCCACGCTTTTCAAGCGTTATTTCTTCACTTTGGAACAGGTGAAGGCTCTTTGCTATGGAACTTCCACAAGTAAAATCGAAACAGCGAGTTGCTGACCACGGCGAGGTGTATACTAACCCACGCGAGGTGAATGCTATGCTCGACTTGGTAAAAGAACAGAGCTTTAGCCTTAGCGCTACTTTCTTAGAACCCGCCTGCGGTAATGGCAATTTCCTTATTGAAATCTTACGCCGCAAACTCCGCACTCTCGCTGAACAGTACGGCAAGCAGCCTTTGGCGTATGATACCCATTTGCTACAGGTAGTGGGCAGTATCTATGGGATAGATATATTGTCCGACAATATAGCCGAATGCTGCGAACGGCTTTTTAGTGAACTTTTAGATACTTACGAACAAGTGCAAGGACACTCTTTAGAGAAAGCCCTTGCTGACAGTGTTCGGTTTATAATGCAAAAGAACCTTATTTGTGGTGATGCCCTTACCTACAAAACTGCCGATGGGCAGCCTATTGTTTTCTACGAATGGCTTTTTAGTGAACCTGACTTTACACAAGTAGCTTATCGCACTTTCGATTTTGAGACCACTACCACTGGCAATGTAGGTAAACAGTTGGATATGTTTGGCGCAAACAATGAACTACACGCACAGACCTCACCGTATAAACCCTATTTAGAAATTTGTCAATTTGTCAATTTGCTAATTGACATAGAATAAAAAAAATAAACAATAGTAATAACCTTTAAAATTTAAACAATATGGCAGGAGTAATAGTACATATGATTTTAGGCTTAGTTTTGATGATATTTATTTTCTCAACACAAGACTCTGAAGAGAGAAAGAAAAAACTAAAAATTAAAGCATTGGAAGATATAAAAAGCGGAAAACGTATTACAACGTTTAACATAAATAGCGCTAGGTAGAGCTCTCAGCAATGTAATAGTTTATCAATTTTGACTTGTATGACCAATTAACAATAGTATGGATGTATTAGATTGTTTAGCAAATCTGAGTAATGATGAAGTTTTTACCTCACCAGCGGTTGTAAATCGTATGCTTGATACTTTGCCAGAGGCGTTGTGGAGCGACCCTAATGCTAAGTTTTTAGACCCTTTTACTAAGAGTGGTGTATTCTTGCGTGAGATAGCCAAACGGCTGATGAAAGGTTTGGCAACGGTTATACCTGACCCTCAGGAGCGCCTTGACCATATATTGGGGCAGCAACTTTACGGCATTGCTATTACCCAACTTACGGCACTTATGGCGCGGCGTACCCTTTATTGCAGCAAAGATACTACCGAGTTAGCACACTGCCTTACCGGTATTTTTGCCCAGCAAGGTAACCCTGATGGCAATATTTATTTTGCGCCCTGTGAGCATACCTTCGTTAAGGGCAAGTGTAGCTATTGTGGTGCCACCGAAAGAGAGTTTGGCACCGAGCAACGTAGCGCCCTTGAACAACACGCCTATCTATTTATACATAACAAAAACCCTTATAAAGAAATGCAATTTGATGTAATCATCGGCAATCCACCTTACCAAATGAGCGATGGTAGTGGAGGAAGTTCTGATAGTGCAGTGCCTATCTATAACAAGTTTGTAGAACAGGCTATTATGTTGAACCCTCGCTATTTATGTATGATTATCCCTTCAAAATGGATGGTAGGAGGAAGAGGCTTAAAGAAATTCAGAGAGAATATGGTCGAAAATAAGAAAATTAAAATCTTATATGATTTTGAAAACTCTAAAGATTGCTTCCCAGGTCAAAATCTTGATGGAGGAGTCTGCTATTTTCTTTTGGATAGAGAATATAAAGGAAAAACAGACTATATTTTTAGAAGTAACGAAGGGGAAGAGATAAAATCAAAACGTTTTTTGAAAAACAACTATTTTGAATATATTATACGTAACAATAGAGTCCTTTCTATTATTGAAGAATCATCTTCCGAAGAGAGTTTTTCAAAAATAGTTTCACAAGTAAGACCATATGGTATAAGAGGTTTTTTATTCAATACACCAGAAAGGTATCCTAACTCTAACCTGAGTTTTAAACCTTTTGAAAAAGCTTTGAAGATTTATGGAGTAAAAGGAATTAAGGGAGGGGCTAAGCGTATTATTGGTTATATTTCAAGAGATATTGTAACTAATGGTTTTGATAGTATAGATAAATATAAATTATTTTTTACTACAAGTTATTCAACCAATGCAATAAATCCCCCAGAGATTATAAAAGCTCAACCTAATGAAATCTGTACAGAAACTTTTTTGTTAGTAGGTCCTTTTGACACAGAAAAAGAGCAATTAAACTGTCTTAAATATATGAACACAAAATTCTTTAAGTTTCTTCTTTATTTAGGGAAAGGTACAATGCACGTAACTAAAAGTGTATTTGGATTAATACCTTTACAAGATTTTGATGAGGAATGGACAGACGAAAAGCTATACCGCAAATACGGTCTTACAGCGGAAGAAATAGCTTATATAGAAAAAATGGTAAGACCGATGGAGTAGAATTTTTAATAAACTAAATTGAATAATATGAGAGAAAAACATCGTATATTAAAAATTCTCAATAAAGAGTATAATGATAAAAGTTATAGTGGAACTGATTACACAGAACAAGGCAAATCTTTGAGTGAACAGGATTTACATAGAAAAACAAATATCCATCTTGATAAATTGAATCTTATTCTGAGCTCTTTAAAAAGTTATGACTATATAAAGTCAACTGGACTAGTGGATGATGGAAAAAACTTAATCTATTACTATATTACAGACAAAGGTAGAGATGCATTATTAGAAAGGAGGTTTATATGGTACTTGTCCTCTTCAAAATGGGCATTTATAATATCAATCATTTCATTAATAATATCGGCTTTACAATGGATTTTTCCTCGTTAGAAAACAGTCTAACTCAGCACCTCTTAAATTAATTTTCTAATTATTATGAACATCCCTCGTATTTATGCGTATTCTGATGAGCGTTTCCCTGATTGCCTAAAGGTGGGGTATACTACCCGCACTGCTGAAGAACGCGTGCGCGAGCAAACTGAAGCCGTAAAAATGCCCCAACAAACGTGGCGTATAGAACTCGATGAGCTCGCTATTCGCAATGATGGCACCTTCTTTACCGACCACGAAATTCATCGTGGCTTACAGCGTATGGGGGTGGTGCGTGAAAAAGGCGAGTGGTTTCGCTGTAGCGTAGAACTCCTCAAAGCGTGTATTACCTATGAAAAGACGGGGCAATACAACACTGATGCGACTCGCTATCACAGCTTTGCAATGCGCCCTGAACAACAAAGAGCGGTAGCTATTACGGCTGATTTCTTTAAGAACAACCGGCCAACTGAGGGGCATATACCGCACTTCCTTTGGAATGCTAAAATGCGCTTCGGAAAAACCTTTGCTGCCTATCAGTTGGCTAAAGCGATGGGTTGGAAGCACTTGCTTGTTATCACCTTTAAGCCTGCTGTGGTAAATGCGTGGCGCGATGACCTGCTTACTCATACCGACTTTCAAGGCTGGCAGTTTGTATCGCAGTCGGAGATTGACATCTCGCGGGAGCAAATAGATAAGAAGCGCCCGTATGTGTATTTTGGTTCGTTTCAAGACCTATTGGGCAAAGACAGAGCTACGGAGGGCATTAAAGAACAAAACCAATGGATACACCAAACGCATTGGGATTGTGTGATATTTGACGAATACCACTTTGGGGCGTGGCGCGAAAAAGCACAAGACCTTTTCAATAATCCTAAAACAGAAATAGAAAAGCAACTCAAAAAAGAGTATGAAGACTACCAAGCAGAGGCTAAGACTATAGAAAACGAAGAGGGTAACGATATTAGCTTTGTAGAGGATTTTGATGAGGAAGCACTGCCCATTACGACTAACCATTATTTGTACCTCTCTGGCACCCCTTTCCGTGCGCTGCAAAACGGCGATTTTTTAGAAGACCAGATTTTTAGTTGGACATATACTGATGAGCAGCAAGCCAAAGAGCAATGGCAGGGCGATAATAACCCCTATCTGTCGCTGCCCAAAATGCAGATGATGCTCTACAAATTGCCCCAGAAGGTAGAAGAAATGGCTGAGAAAGGTGATAAAGATGAGTTTGACCTCAACGTGTTTTTTAAAGCTGAAGGCAAGGGGAAGAATGCCAAATTCAAATATGAAACAGCGGTGCAAGGTTGGTTAAGCTTTATCAAAGGGCAATTTTTAGAGGCTAATGAAAGCGACCTAAAAGCAGATATTTTTGCCCCTATGCCTTTTTCGGATGTGGAATTGCTCAGGAACTTGCAACATACTTTTTGGTTTTTGCCTAATGTGTCAGCTTGTGATGCGATGGAAAATCTGCTAAAAGCCAATGTGTTTTTCAAAAGCTATAAGATTATCAACTGCTCGGGCACTAAGGCAGGGATAGGAGAAGAGGCTTTGAGGCGTATGAAACAGCAAATGGGCGACCCTATTACATCGGAGTCGATTACGTTATCTTGTGGTAAGCTCACCACAGGGGTATCGGTGCCTGCGTGGTCGGGTATTTTTGTATTGAGAAGTCTTACCAGTCCGGAGACTTATTTTCAGTCGATTTTTAGGGTGCAGACTCCTTGGGTACTGAAGAACCCGAATAAGACTTCGCCTAACCGCGAGGAAATAGTTAAAACCCTTTGTTATGTGTTTGACTTTGCTCCTGACCGCGCGCTGAAGCAGATAGACCAATACTGCGGTCAGCTGACGATGAATAGCGAGATAAGCAGAGAGCGGGCAGTAGCTGAGTTTATACACTTTTTGCCGGTACTTTACTACGAAGGGGGACGATTAGACGCTATTAATGCACAGGATATATTAGACAAAATTATAGTGGGAACAACTGCTAACCAGCTGGTGCGCCGTTGGGAGAGCAATCTGCTGGTGAATGTAGATACCCTTACCTTAAGTCGCCTGATGAACAACGCTGAAGCGATGGCTGCTTTGGAGAGTATAGAAGATTTTCGTTCGCTGCGCGATGATATTACCACTATGATTAACAAGAGTGAGAAGATAAAGAAAGCCAAGAAAGAGGCTGCTGAAAAAGGAGAAAAGCCCGATAAGAAAATAACTGAAGAAGAAAAAGAATATAAAACGAAGCGCGGCGAAATACAGAAGAAGTTGCGCAAGCTCGCTACACGTATTCCGTACTTTATGTACCTGACTACCTATCGTGAAGAGACTTTTTACGATGTAGTGCGGCGCTTGGAACCAGAGCTTTTTAAGCGTGTGACGGGGCTTACTCAGCAACAGTTTGAGTTGCTTGCCTCGCTGGGTGTTTTCAATAAGGGATTGATGAATGATGCTGTTTATAAATTTAAACGCTATGAAGATGAAAGTTTTGTAACCCTGAGGGTATATTAAGAATACTCATACCTTTGCCTCACTAATACTGAATCATAACCCAATAATTTTTATATACTATGACTAAATTTTTACAAAAAGTTCGAGCATTTATTTCAGAAGAAGATCGACCAATGTCAAAGAAAACTTTTAGAATATACCAATGGTTATTAAGGGGTTCTTTGATAGCATGTATTCTTGTAGTTTGCTTAAAATGGGAAGAAAGAGAATTTCTCTTCAATCTCCTTTCTTTAGCAGGAGTCGTTTCGATTTTTGTTTCAGTACGAGTGTTAGAGAAACGAATGTTAGAGAAACAAAAGAAGGCATAGCGCTTTTCTAAAGACAAAAGTCAAAACCGAGAGACGAAAAACAGTGTGTTTTTCGTCTCTCTTTTTTTGTGGTTTTGGGCTTTAGTTGTAGTATGATGAGACAGGGTTGTAACACGATGCGACAACTATTTGCGAGGCTTTGCTTTTTGCCGCACCTTTGCAGCGTCAAAAACAAACAAAGAGCGCTCTTTAACTAAATGTTTCACCTAAAAATATTAAAAAAAAATGGCAAAAAGTAAAAACAACATCGTAATCGCTGGTTTGAGCGGAAGAGTTGGTAAACAACTCGTATTTAAACAAGTAAATGGTAGAACTATCGTTACTAAATTTCCTAATTATAAGGTGAGTAAGACGCCTAAACAAGAGGCTCACCACCAAAAGTTCGCTAAAGCAACTGTATATGCCAAAAATGCTTTGGAAAACCCTACTCTTAAAAAAGCATATGCCGATGAGGCTGCTAAACGACCTGGGGTAAGTGCTTACATAATGGCTATAGCTGACTATTTGAAGGCTCCAGTAATAGACCGTATCGATACTTCAGCTTATACAGGCGCTCATAATGGTGAGAAAATAGCTATAGAGGTTGCCGACGCTTCGAAAGTGATGACCGTAAAGGTAAAAATAGTTGCCGCTAACAACTCGGCTATAGAAGAAGGGGCTGCTACTCTTAGCGAAGGTAAGTGGGTGTACACTACTACGGCTATCAATGCAACACTTAGCGGTAGCAAAATACTAGTAACAGCTACTGACCGCCCTAATAACGTAGTAACTAAAGAAATAACCCTTTAAAATTAGTCAATTTGCCGATTTGTTGATTAGCAAATCGGCAAATTAACAAATCAATGATTATGGACTTACTAAAAGAACACTTTTTCTCCTTTATAGGATTATTGCTCTCGGGCTTTGCAGGTTGGCTTTTCGGCAGACCTAAGCAGCGAGTGGAACTACAGAGCAGCGAGCTGGACAACGTAGATAAGGCAATACATATCTATCGCGAAATGATAGATGACCTATCGGCTAAATACGCAAAGGCTATCGCTGACCTTAATGAGGCTAATCAGCGTATTAAAGAACTTGAAAATGCGGTTGAAACGCTTTTGTTGGCAACCAAAAACAAATAATAGTATGGAAACAATAGTACAAGATTTTAAACTTAAATACAAAGATGCTGCCTTGGCAGTTGAGGAGGCGACAGGCATTTCGCACCTCTTCATCTTAGCGCAAGCGGCCTTAGAGAGTGGCTGGGGGCAGCACGCACCGAGGAATATGTTTTTTGGAGTGAAAGCCTCGCGCAACAGTAGCGAAGCTGACCGGCAGTTATTGCTCACCACCGAGATACTCAGCACCCCGCCTGCTGTAGGGCAGTTCCCTGCTGTTATCAGTGTGCGACTTCGCCCTGACGGTAGGTATGAGTGTATTGTGAAAGATTGGTTTAGAGCTTATCCCTCTCCCGAAGCCTGTTTTGCTGACCACGCTCAGTTTTTCTTTAAACACAAGCGCTATGCTAAGGCTTTAGCGGTTAGAGCTGACCCTTATAAGTTTGCAATAGCGGTGGCGCAAGCTGGCTACGCTACCGACCCTGCTTATGCACAAAAACTTTGCCGCTTGATTAGCCGATTTGCCGATTTGCCGATTAGCTGATTTGCCAATTTGACGATGAGCCGATGAGTCTAACAGATGAAACAAAAACAAATACAATTAACTATTAGAAAAATGAAAAAGAACTCTAATATTCCGTTTGTTCTATCCTTAGTATGTGTGATAGGACTTGTAGGCTGCCGCAGCAGGCGGGTAGTCCGTACTGAACAACAATATGCCGCGCAACATTACCAAGAGCAGCGAGATAGCGTGCAGCAAATAGCGACTGCCGCACAAAGGCAAGCACATCATCAGTGGCAAGGCGCTACTTTAGAGTTTGAATGGCAGCCTCCGCGAGATACTAGCAATGCGAAAGTACGTATAAAGCTACAACAGCAGCAAGAGGCGCATCAGCAGGCAGTAACGAACACTTTAGTAGCGCAAAGAACTGACCAGAGTAGGGTAGAGGCGCACCAAGTACAGCAATATCAAAAGCAAGAGCAACGCGAGCAGCGCACTGTGCCTCATTATTGGCTCTGGGGCTTAGTGCTTGTCGGGATACTTATAATATACAAAAGGCACATCGGCAAATAATTGACAAATCAGCAAATTATTTTTTGTTTTTACAAAAAAAGTTCTACCTTTGTAGTCGCAAAAAACTTTAAATGAGCCATCGTTTATGGAAGAAGAACATCACCACCATCACCATCATCACCACCACGAGCATTCAGTAGCTGACCTTCAGCAGCTAAATCGCGCTTTCTACATAGGTATAGGGTTAAATCTACTTTATACTATTATTGAGTTTGTGGTAGGTTTTAGCGTCAATTCGTTAGCCCTTATCTCTGATGCCAGTCATAACCTAAGCGATGTAGCCAGTTTAGTTATTTCGCTTATCGGTATGAAGCTCGCCCATAAGGCCGCTACCCAATTGTATACCTATGGCTATAAAAAGGCTTCGATATTTGCCTCGCTTATCAATGCAGTGCTGCTGATGTATATAGTAGTTAAGATTTTTATTGAGGCTTTTGAACGACTTTCTTCACCGCCCGAAATGGCAGGCTCGGCTATAATGATTACCGCTTTTATAGGAGTAGTTATCAATGCTGTTTCAGCTTTCTTGTTTTACAAAGGACAACAGACCGACATCAATATAAAAGGCGCTTTTTTGCACCTGATGCTCGATGCCTTAGTGTCGGTAGGGGTGATTGTTTCAGGGGCGATTATCTACTTCACCGGTTGGAATATAGCTGACCCTATCAGCAGTTTTGTAGTGGCTATCGTGATACTCTTCTCTACTTGGGGCTTGCTGAAAGAAAGCGTAAAACTTATTTTAGACGGCGTGCCTGCCGATGTAGATGGGTCGCATATTAGAGAACAGCTCGAGGCGCACCCCTTAGTAGCAGGGGTACATCACATACACATCTGGGCACTTAGTAGTTCGCAAAACGCCCTTACGGCACATATAGTGCTGAAAGAATGTTTGCCGCTTAAGGAGGTAATGGAGCTGAAGAAAGAACTGAAGCATACCTTATTGCATCAGCATATCAGTCACGCTACGCTTGAGATTGACGCCCCTGACTGCTGTTGTGAAGATGAGAAGTGCTAAATAATAACTTTATGGATACGTACAAACAAATTTTTGAGAATAACCAGCAATGGGTAAAAAATAGGAAAGCGGCTGATGTGCATTTCTTTGAAAAATTAGCTGCTGACCAAAATCCGGACTATCTGTACATAGGCTGTTCTGACAGTAGGGTAGCCGCTGAAGAGATGATGGGGGTAGGCCCTGGCAAGGTATTCGTGCATCGCAATATAGCCAATGTAGTTAATACCCTTGATATGAGTTCGACTGCTGTGATACAGTACGCGGTAGAGCACCTGAATGTGAAGCATATAGTGGTATGTGGGCATTACGATTGTGGAGGGGTAAAGGCAGCGATGCAGGCTAAAGACTACGGACTGTTAAACCCTTGGTTGCGGACTATTCGCGATGTGTATCGCTTGCACCAGCAAGAGTTAGATGCTATCGCCGATGCAGATAAACGATACCGCCGTTTTGTGGAAATAAACGTGATAGAACAATGTTTCAACGTTACTAAAATGGCTGTAGTGCAAGAGAGTTACCTGCAATACCGCACTCCGTTGGTACACGGTTGGGTATTCGACATTCATTCGGGCGAGCTTATTGACCTAAATATTGATTTTGAAGATTTCATACAGAAGATACAGCGTATTTACGACCTTACAGGGGAAGATTGGTATAAGCACTACTAACCAATTTTTTGAATTAAGAACTAACAATTAATAATTATAAAGAAATGAGTATTACTTTTTACATTTTAGTATTTTTAGCAGTGGTATTTCTGCTTTCTACTTTTTTCACCGTACGTCAGCAGACGGCAGTATCTATTGAGCGATTTGGTAAATTTGAGAGCATTCGCCATTCGGGTTTGCAGATGAAAATACCTATTATTGATAAGATTGCGGCTCGCATCAGTCTTAAGATTCAACAGTTAGATGTGATAGTAGAAACTAAAACTTTAGACGATGTGTTTGTGAAAATAAAAGTATCGGTGCAGTTTGTGGTTATCAAAGAAAAAGTATACGATGCTATTTATAAACTTGAGTACCCACACGACCAAATTACCAGCTATGTGTTTGACGTAGTACGTGCTGAGGTGCCTAAGATGAAGCTCGATGATGTGTTTGTGAAGAAAGACGATATCGCTATAGCCGTAAAACGCGAGGTACAAGAGTCGATGGAGACTTATGGTTACGACATCATTAAAACCCTTGTGACTGATATAGACCCTGATGCACAGGTGAAAGCAGCGATGAACCGCATTAATGCTGCTGAACGCGAAAAAGTAGCGGCTCAGTACGAAGGTGATGCACAACGCATCTTGATAGTAGAAAAAGCAAAAGCAGAAGCTGAAAGCAAACGCCTACAAGGACAAGGTATTGCTGACCAGCGCCGTGAGATAGCCCGAGGACTCGTAGAAAGCGTAGATGTACTACAGAAAGTAGGGGTGAGCTCGCAAGAAGCTTCTGCGCTGATAGTCATCACTCAGCACTACGACACACTACAAGCGGTAGGACAACAAACCAACAGCAACCTTATTTTGTTGCCTAATTCGCCTGAAGCAGGTAGTGAGATGCTCAATAATATGATTACCTCATTTACGGCATCGGCACAAGTAGCTAAGCTTACTAACAACGAAGCAAATTAAGTGGTAAATAAGTAGATTAGTAAATTAGCAAATTTGTCAGTTTGCTAATTTACTAATTTTTTGTACTTTTGCACGCTGAGAAATAATAAAGATATGGCAAGAGAGATACAACCTACCCCAGTGCTTGAAGGGCAAGAAGCCCTTGATTTTTTGAATAAATTAGATAATTATAAAGATTATCTAAAAGAGAAAGGTATTGTGCTTGACCGTGAAAAGATACAAGAAAGTGCAAGATTTTTAAAATCGATATTTAAAGAAAGTAGTAAATAGATAGTTAAGAAAGAAAATGTTTAAAGATTTATCTTTTTTATTGCTTACAGAAGACCACACCATAAAACCTTTTGATTGTGAAGATGAAGATTTGAATGACTTCTTATTTAAAGAAGCTATTCTTTATCAAAAACAAATGTTGGCTACTACTTTTATTGTAGAAAACAATGAGCGTACTTTAGGTTTTTATAGTGTGCTAAGCGATAGTTTGCAGATAAGGGAGGAACTATTCCCCTCTAAAAGTCAGTATAAGAAGTTTGTGCAAAACTTAATACCTCATAGAAAAAGACATTTGAAGAATATACCCTCGCTGAAAATAGGTCGTCTGGGAATTGATAAGACCTATAAAGGGAAAGGATTAGGGAGTATTTTGCTTGAGGGTATCATAAATGAGGCTATAGAACTAAATAAGAGA
>NZ_KN389988.1:20673-22296 GCF_000213295.2 Capnocytophaga sp. oral taxon 329 str. F0087 | reverse complement strand
AAGAGACAGGCTTGCAGACTGATAACAGTAGATGCTTATAGGCAAGCATTACCCTTTTATGAAAGGTTTGGTTTTCAGTATATAACCAATAAAGATGAACAAGAAGATGTAAGGCAAATGTTTCTTGATTTGATGTTGATATGACAATAAAATTTGCTGATATACAAATTTATTAATTGAAAAAAGAACTATATGAAAATATCGTATAACTGGTTAAAACAGTATTTGAAATTAGACCTCGCTGCAGAAGAAACCGGCGTAATCCTTACTGATTTGGGTTTGGAGGTAGAAGGTATCGAACCTTTTGAAAGTGTGAAAGGCGGACTAAAAGGTGTGGTAGTAGGATTGGTATTAGAGTGCGAAAAGCACCCGAATGCCGACAAACTGAAAGTTACCAAAGTAGATGTAGGTCAAGAAGCACCACTACAGATAGTATGTGGCGCTCCTAATGTGGCTAAAGGACAAAAAGTGCCTGTAGCTACTATAGGAACTGTACTGTACGACCACGAAGGGAAGCCTTTTGAAATAAAGAAAGGGAAAATACGCGGAGAGGAAAGTTACGGTATGATTTGCGCTGAAGACGAGTTGGGCTTAGGCGAAAGTCACGAGGGGATAATGGTACTCGATGATAAATATGCCGTTGGTACCCCTTGTGCTGAGGTCTTTCAGGTAGAAACTGATGAAGTGTTTGAAATAGGTCTGACCCCTAACCGCGCCGATGCGATGAGTCACTATGGTGTAGCTCGCGACCTGCGTGCGGGACTTATACAAAAAGGTGTATCGCTTGAGCTTATTACCCCTTCGGTTACCAAATTTCACGTAGATAACCGCTCAGTAAAAGTAGATATTGAGGTAACGAACAAAAAACTAGTGCCACGCTATACGGGGGTTGCCATCTCGAACGTGCGAGTAGGCGAGTCACCCGCTTGGTTGCAAAATAGGCTAAAAGCTATTGGCATCACTCCTAAGAATAATGTGGTAGATGCTACTAACTATGTGCTACACGGATTAGGGCAGCCTTTGCACGCTTTTGATGCCGACCATATAGTAGGGCGAAAACTCATCGTAAAAACAGCAGAGGCGGGTACCGTCTTTACTACCCTTGATGGCGTAAAGCGCACTCTTGATGCTGAAGATTTAATGATTTACGATGCTGAAAAACCACTTTGTATAGCAGGGGTATTGGGCGGACAAGATTCAGGTGTAACTCACTCTACTCGGAATGTATTTTTAGAGAGTGCTTATTTTGACCCTGTGTCAGTACGCAAGACTGCTAAAAGACATAGCATTAGTACCGATGCTTCTTATCGTTTTGAGCGAGGCATCAATATAGAAGATTGCAAATACGCGCTGATGTATGCTGCTGTATTGATAGAAAATATAGCGGGTGGGGTTATCTCTTCAGATGTGATAGATTTCTATCCTAAGAAGAAAGACGATTTTCAGGTATTTCTTGCCTTTGAAAATGTAGATAAGCTCATCGGACAGAAAATACCACGCGATACTATCAAATCGATTTTGCACTCGCTTGATATAAAGGTAAGTTCGCTAACCGAACGCGGATTAGGTCTGCTAATACCTTCTTATCGGGTAGATGTACAGCGCGAGGCAGATGTAATAGAA
>NZ_KN389988.1:15710-20066 GCF_000213295.2 Capnocytophaga sp. oral taxon 329 str. F0087 | reverse complement strand
ATAGAAGAGATATTGCGTATTTACGGCTATAACAACATCAGTTTTTCTGAAAAAATAAACGCCTCGATGTCGCATTCGTCTAAGTACGACGACTTGAATATGCAGAATGTAGTAGCGGCACAGCTCATCGGGCAAGGATATTATGAGATAATGACCAATAGTTTGGTGTCAGAAAAAGAAATCACCAGCTATGAGGCTGCTCCTGAAGAGGCTGTGAAACTACTCAATCCGCTCAGCAGCGATTTGGGCTATATGCGCACCAATTTGTTGTTTTCGGGTTTAGAGGTGGTAAGCTATAATATCAACCGCAAGCGCTCAGACCTCAGATTGTTTGAGTTTGGCAAAAACTACCGCGTGAGGGATGGTAAGTATGACGAACAGAAACACCTATTATTATATCTGACAGGTAACCAATTACCTCAGAGTTGGATTACTACGCCACGCGCTGTGAGTTTCTTTGAACTAAAAGGTAGCGTAGAAGCCCTTTTTGAGCGTTTAGGACTTAAGGAGGTTACCACCCTTCCGTTAGAGCCTACTGACAATGTAGCCGCTGAAGGATTCCGTTGGATGTATGGCGAAACACTATTGGGAACAATGGGGGTAGTGAAGCACAAAATACTTAAAGATTTTGATATTAAGCAAGAGGTGCTTTACGCTGACCTGCATTGGGAAACCCTACTTGAGCAAGTGAGAGGTCATAAGGTAGTTTATAAAGAAATATCAAAATATCCTGAAGTGCGCCGCGACTTAGCTTTGCTGCTGGACGATAAGGTAAGCTTTGCTGACCTATATCGTGTGGCATTTGCTACAGAGAAAAGCATTTTGAAACAAATCAATTTATTTGATGTGTATCAGGGTGATAAATTGGCGGCTGGCAAGAAGAGTTATGCGGTAAGTTTTATCTTGCAAGAAGAAAACAAAACGCTGACCGATAAGCAAATCGATAAAACGATGCTGAAACTGCAAACTGCTTTTGAGCAAAGTTTAGGAGCAACCCTAAGAGAGTAAAAAAGTTAAACTTTACCAATTATTTGTTTTCTTGATTTTTGTTGTATAAGTTTGCCTTGTAATTCTAAAATAAACTGCCTTATGAAACAAGTTCTTAGAAACAATTTGATAGTGGTATCACTTTATATTTTAGCAGGGATAATCTTTGATGGTTACCACCCTTATATGCTATGTACGTTCCTGATACTGTCGGCAACAGTCTCTTTCTTTTTGTTCAGAACCAAAAGTAAAGAAGAAACGCGCAAGGGGTTATTACTTATGTTCGCTCCTTTCTTATTCGTTTTAGCAGTAGCTTCTTTGTTGCTTAGCGATAGCAGTGTAAGGACAACATTGCCTTATTTGCTTTTTGTGCCTGCTGTTGTATACTTAGTGTATTGCGCGCTGTTTTCAACGAGAAAAGCTTTATTTTTTGTAGGGATTATCGCTCTATCAGTTATTGGTACCCTTACCTACAACGAAATTTCAGGAACGAATGTAATATTCGAAAGCCATTCTTTGAGATTATTAATTACACAGGAATAAGATTAAGAACCCCCGATTTTAGAAATTACTGTTGGGGGTTCTCATTCTTTCAATAAAAAAATATAAATTATTTTGTTATATTTGTAACAAAATAGAAAAAATGTAAGAAGTTGTAATACAGCGATTTCTGACAGAGGATAAATTGTATATATCTGATAATCAGTGTTTTTCCGAATTTGAGACGTTGAATGACGGCTTATTTTCAGGAGAGGGCTTGGTGTTTTTGGTAAAAGGAAATATTGTGTATTACAAATAAATGTAGTACTTTTGCAGCCAACTCTTAGAAAAATAGTGGCTAATTGCTGCTGATTACTAATAAGATAGCTAAACAAGCAAACAATTAAATAATTATATATAGTATTGTAAATTATGCCAACAATTTCACAATTAGTACGAAAAGGAAGAACCAGAATTACCAAGAAGAGTAAATCGGTGGCTTTGGATTCGTGCCCACAACGCAGAGGTGTATGTACACGTGTGTACACCACAACGCCTAAGAAACCGAACTCAGCAATGCGTAAAGTAGCGCGTGTTCGTTTGACTAACGGCAACGAGGTGAACGCTTACATCCCCGGTGAAGGACACAACCTCCAAGAGCACTCGATAGTATTGGTACGAGGCGGACGGGTAAAAGATTTACCAGGTGTTAGATACCACATAGTGCGCGGGGCGCTTGATACGGCTGGAGTAGCCGGCAGAACCCAACGCCGCTCTAAATACGGTGCTAAACGCCCTAAACCAGGACAAGCCGCTGCAGCACCAGCTAAAGGTAAGAAAAAGTAATTTAACACACAAAATCTTTTAACTGAAAAGAAATGAGAAAAAGACAGGCTAAAAAGCGCCCACTTTTACCAGACCCTAAGTTTAACGACCAATTGGTGACACGCTTTGTGAACAACCTAATGTGGGACGGTAAAAAATCAGTGGCTTTTAAGGTGTTCTACGACGCTATTGACATAGTAGAACAAAAGAAAAATAATGACGAAAAAACGGCATTAGAAGTTTGGAAAGACGCACTTACTAATGTGATGCCTCACGTAGAAGTACGCTCACGCCGTGTAGGGGGAGCAACTTTCCAAATTCCGATGCAAATTCGCCCAGACCGTAAAGTGTCTATGGCTATGAAATGGCTTATCGGGTATGCTCGTAAACGCAACGAGAAATCTATGGCACAAAAATTAGCAGCTGAAATTATCGCCGCTTCAAAAGAAGAAGGTGCAGCTGTGAAGAAAAAAATGGATACGCACCGTATGGCTGAAGCTAACAAAGCGTTCTCACACTTTAGATTTTAATTAAACCGATGAGTAGAGATTTAAAATATACAAGAAACATAGGTATTGCCGCTCACATTGACGCGGGCAAAACCACCACTACTGAACGTATTCTATTCTATACAGGTAAAACCCACAAAATTGGTGAAGTACACGATGGAGCTTCAACAATGGACTGGATGGAGCAAGAAGCTGAACGCGGTATCACTATCCAATCAGCTGCTACTACTTGTAAATGGAATTTCCCTACCGAAAATGGTAAACCTACTGCCGATGCTAAAGAGTATCACTTCAACATTATCGATACTCCCGGCCACGTAGACTTTACAGTGGAAGTAAACCGCTCGTTACGTGTATTAGACGGATTAGTATTCCTTTTCTCGGCTGTAGACGGAGTAGAGCCTCAGTCAGAAACTAACTGGCGTTTGGCTGATAACTACAAAGTGCCACGTATTGGTTTCGTAAACAAAATGGACCGCCAAGGAGCTAACTTCCTAAACGTTTGCAACCAAGTGAAAGATATGCTTAAATCAAACGCAGTGCCTATCGTATTGCCAATTGGTGATGAAGCAGACTTTAAAGGGGTAGTAGATTTGATTAAAAACCGTGCTATCGTATGGCACGAAGAAAATTCAGGTTCTACTTTTGACGTAGTAGAGATACCTGAAGAAATGAAAGAAGACGTAACTAAATACCGCGCACAACTTATTGAAGAAGTAGCAGGTTATGACGAAGGTCTTCTTGAGAAATTTATGGAAGATGAAAGCTCTATCACCGAAGAGGAAATACACAAAGCACTACGTGCTGCCGTAATGGATATGGCTATTATCCCAATGGTGTGCGGTTCATCATTCAAAAACAAAGGGGTGCAATTTATGCTTGATGCAGTATGCCGCTACTTGCCTTCACCTCTTGACAAAGAAGCTATTGAGGGTACTAACCCTGAAACAGGCGAACCTGCTCTACGCAAACCAGCCGTTGATGCTCCTTTCTCAGCTTTAGCGTTTAAAATTGCTACTGACCCTTATGTAGGACGCTTGGCATTCTTCCGCGCTTACTCAGGTCACTTAGACGCAGGTTCTTACGTATTGAACACTCGTTCAGGTAACAAAGAGCGTATCTCTCGTATCTACCAAATGCACGCTAACAAGCAAAACCCTATCGAATACATCGAAGCAGGTGATATAGGGGCAGCAGTAGGATTTAAAGATATCAAAACAGGTGATACCCTTTGCGATGAGAAATATCCTATCGTACTTGAAAGTATGGTATTCCCTGACCCTGTGATCGGTATTGCAGTAGAACCTAAAACAAAAGCTGACGTTGATAAATTAGGTATGGCATTGGCTAAATTAGCTGAAGAAGACCCAACCTTCCAAGTGAAGACAGACCAAGCTTCTGGACAAACTATCATCTCAGGAATGGGTGAGCTACACTTAGATATCATCGTAGACCGCTTGAAACGCGAGTTTAAAGTAGAAGTAAACCAAGGTCAGCCACAAGTAGAGTACAAAGAGGCTATCACAGGCGTTGCTAACCACCGTGAAGTGTACAA
>NZ_KN389988.1:1342-15091 GCF_000213295.2 Capnocytophaga sp. oral taxon 329 str. F0087 | reverse complement strand
CAAGAAACAAACTGGTGGACGTGGTAAATTTGCTGATATCGTGTTCCGTATGGAGCCAGCTGAAGAAGGCAAAATGGGTCTTGAATTTGTGAACGAAATCAAAGGTGGTAACATTCCTAAAGAATATATACCATCAGTAGAAAAAGGTTTCAAAGAAGCAATGAAGAGCGGACCTTTAGCAGGCTTTGAAATGGATGCGATGAAGATAGTTCTTATCGATGGTTCATTCCACCCTGTAGACTCTGATTCACTTTCATTTGAGTTAGCTGCTAAGTTAGGATACAAAGAAGCAGCACGTGCAGCGAAAGCCGTACTTATGGAGCCTATTATGAAATTGGAGGTTATTACTCCAGAGGAAAATATGGGTGATATAGTAGGTGACTTAAACCGCCGCCGTGGACAAGTGAACAATATGGACGACCGTAACGGTGCTAAGGTAATCAAAGCATTTGTGCCACTATCAGAAATGTTTGGCTACGTAACGTCATTGCGTACACTATCATCAGGACGTGCTACCTCTACTATGGAGTTCTCTCATTACGCAGAAACCCCATCAAACATAGCAGATGAAGTAATTAAAAACGCCAGAGGCAACTAAATTATTGATAAAATGAGTAATCAACAGAAAATAAGAATAAAGTTAAAATCATACGATCATAACTTGGTAGATAAATCGGCTGAGAAAATCGTAAAGACAGTAAAAGCTGCTGGAGCTGTGGTAGTAGGGCCTATTCCACTACCAACTCATAAAAAGATATTTACTGTATTGCGTTCGCCACACGTAAATAAGAAAGCGCGTGAGCAGTTTCAATTGAGCTCTCACAAACGTCTTCTCGAAATTTACAGTGCTTCATCAAAAACAGTAGATGCTTTGATGAAATTGGAATTGCCAAGTGGTGTAGATATCGTGATAAAAGTGTGATAGACGCTTTAGCAAAATTAAAATGTCCCGAAACTGTGGGTTAGGGAAAAACGGATAAAAATGATTCAGGGTTAAAAAGCCTAGGGCATTTTTTGACCCTGAACTATTTTGGTGATTAGCAAGCCTTGGGAGGGCTAATTATCAAATTAAAATGTAATAACTTAATAACAAATATTTAATTTTATGTCTGGGTTAATTGGAAAAAAAATTGGCATGACCAGCATATTTGATGAGAACGGTAAGAATATACCTTGTACCATCATAGAAGCAGGTCCTTGCGTAGTTACCCAAGTCAGAACCAAAGAGGTGGATGGCTATGATGCGCTTCAATTAGGTTTCGATGACAAAGCAGAAAAACGTGCTACCAAAGCAGAGCTTGGTCACTTTAAGAAAGCAGGTTCTTCAGTAAAGAAGAAGGTCATTGAATTCCAAGGATTTGAAGACAATTACAAATTGGGTGATACAATCACCGTTGATTTCTTTGCCGAAGGAGAGTTTGTAGACGTCTCTGGTATTTCAAAAGGTAAAGGGTTTCAAGGGGTAGTGCGCCGACACGGTTTCGGTGGGGTAGGACAAACTACTCACGGTCAGCACAACCGACTAAGAGCTCCGGGTTCTGTGGGTGCTTCATCATACCCTTCACGCGTATTCAAAGGTATGCGTATGGCGGGCAGAATGGGTGCCGAGAAAGTAACAGTACAAAACTTGAAAGTATTAAAAGTGGTAGCTGAGAAGAATCTTTTAGTAGTAAAAGGATGTATTCCAGGACACAAAAATGCTTACGTAACTATTCACAAATAATGGAAGTAGCAGTATTAAACATACAAGGAAAAGAAACAGGCAGAAAAGTAACCCTTTCTGATGCTGTGTTCGGAATAGAGCCTAACAATCACGTGGTGTATTTAGACGTAAAGCGTTATTTAGCTAACAAGCGCCAAGGTACTCACAAGGCTAAAGAGAGAAACGAAGTGGCTGGAAGTACAAGAAAGATTAAAAAACAAAAAGGTACTGGTACAGCACGTGCAGGTAGTGTAAAATCGCCTGTGTTTGTAGGTGGAGGTCGTATATTTGGTCCTCGTCCAAAAGATTACACACAAAAACTTACTAAGAACGTAAAACGTTTGGCACGCCGCTCAGCTCTTAGTGCTAAAGCTCAAAGTCAATCATTGGTAGTTCTTGAAGATTTTAATTTTGAAGCTCCTAAAACTAAAGACTTTACAGCAGTAGTAAAATCATTGGGCTTAGAAAATAAAAAATCGCTTTTTGTGTTGCCAAATGTAAATAATAACGTATATTTGTCCTCTCGCAACGTAGCAAACTCAAGTGTAGTAACTGCTTCAGAGCTAAATACTTACCAAGTAGTATATGCTAACAACATCGTACTAACCGAGAGTGCAGTAGAAGTTATAGAGTCAATTTTAACAAAATAAGAAGAAAAAATGAGCGTATTAATAAGACCTGTAAATACAGAAAAAGCAAACGAAGGCAGCGAACTAAAAAACTGCTATACGTTTGAAGTAGCTAAGGACGCTAACAAAATTCAAATCAAAAATGAGGTTGAAGCTACTTATGGCGTTAAAGTGAAAGAAGTACGTACCCTTAATTACGGCCCTAAGCGCGCCACTCGCTACACTAAAACAGGTGTACAAGTAGGCAAGACTAACGCAGTGAAAAAGGCATTAGTACAGTTAGAAGAAGGAACTAT
The DNA here is from genome assembly GCF_000213295.2 of Capnocytophaga sp. oral taxon 329 str. F0087. Lineage (NCBI taxonomy): Bacteria > Pseudomonadati > Bacteroidota > Flavobacteriia > Flavobacteriales > Flavobacteriaceae > Capnocytophaga > Capnocytophaga sp. oral taxon 329. The sequence continues at coordinate 12,464 of NZ_KN389988.1, read as the reverse complement.
AGATTTTTATAGTAATATATAAGTGTTTAACAAATAGACAAAAATGTCAGTTAGAAAATTAAAACCGATCACCCCTGGTCAGCGTTTTAGAGTAGTAAACGAATTTGACACCATTACTACTGATAAGCCGGAAAAGAGCTTGCTCATTCCGTTGAAAAAGACCGGAGGTAGAAACAATCAAGGAAAGATGACCATGCGTTACATTGGTGGTGGTCACAAAAAGAAGTATCGTATTGTGGACTTCAAGAGAAACAAATTTGGTGTAGAAGCTAAAGTAGTTTCGATTGAGTATGACCCAAACAGAACAGCCTTTATCGCTTTGGTGCAATACACCGACGGAGAGAAACGATATATTATCGCTCCTGCTGGATTGAAAGTTGACCAAACAATCGTTTCAGGGCAAGAAAATGTAGCTCCTGAAATTGGTAATGCGATGCCGCTTTCTCAAATTCCACTAGGTACCGTAATTTCTTGTATTGAATTGCGACCCGGACAAGGAGCTAACATAGCTCGTTCAGCGGGAACTTTTGCTCAGTTAATGGCGAAAGATGGAAGGTATGCGACTGTAAAATTACCATCAGGCGAAACCAGAATGATTTTGCTTACTTGTTTAGCAACAATAGGTGCAGTATCGAACTCAGACCATCAGTTGGTATTATCAGGTAAGGCAGGACGCTCACGCTGGTTAGGACGCAGACCAAGAACACGTGCAGTAGTTATGAACCCTGTTGATCACCCAATGGGTGGTGGTGAAGGACGTGCTACTGGTGGACACCCACGCTCACGTAAAGGTATCCCAGCTAAGGGTTATAGAACACGTTCTAAGACCAAGGCATCTAATAAGTATATTGTAGAACGCAGAAAAAAATAAGAATCTAAGAAATGGCACGTTCATTAAAAAAAGGACCCTACGTTCACTATAGCTTGGAGAAAAAAATCCAACAAAATATAGAATCAGGCAAGAAAAATGTAATTAAAACTTGGTCTCGCGCCTCAATGATTACTCCTGATTTTGTTGGCCAGACTATTGCAGTGCACAACGGTCGTCAGTTTGTACCCGTATATATCACAGAGAATATGGTGGGACATAAATTAGGAGAATTTTCGCCAACGCGTTCGTTTAGAGGACACGCAGGTGCAAAAAATAAAGGTAAAAAATAATAAAAGGCTATGGGAGTTAGAAAAAAATTAAGAGCAGACGAAATAAAAGAAGCTAAAAAGAGCTTGGCTTTTGCAAAGTTGAATAACTGCCCTACTTCGCCACGCAAAATGCGCTTAGTAGCAGATTTGGTACGTGGACAACAAGTAGACAAAGCCTTGGCTATTTTGAAATTCAACCAAAAAGAGGCAGCAGCACGTTTGGAAAAATTGCTTTTATCAGCTATACATAACTGGAGAGCTAAAAACGAAAATGCTAACGAGGAAGAAGCAGGACTTTATGTACAAGAAATCCGTGTAGACGGAGGAGCCATATTGAAACGCCTACGCCCAGCGCCTCAAGGTAGAGCACACAGAATTAGAAAACGCTCAAACCACGTAACCGTAGTGGTAGGGGCTAAAAATTTTAACACAGAAAGCTAAGATAAACTATGGGACAAAAAACAAATCCAATCGGGAATCGCTTAGGAATTATCAGAGGATGGGAGTCTAACTGGTATGGAGGCAATGATTACGGAGATAAACTTGCTGAAGATGATAAGATTAGAAAGTATGTTCAGACGCGTTTATCAAAAGCTAGTGTGGCTCACGTGATTATCGAGCGTACTTTTAACCTTGTAACCGTTACTATTACTACTGCAAGACCTGGTATCATCATCGGGAAAGGTGGTCAGGAAGTAGACAAGCTAAAAGAAGAGCTAAAGAAAATCACTGGTAAGGATATTCAGATAAACATATTTGAAATCAAACGCCCAGAGCTTGACGCTGCTCTTGTAGCTGCAAGCATCGCTAACCAAATAGAAGGGCGTGTGTCTTATAAACGCGCTATTAAGATGGCAATGGCCTCAGCAATGAGAATGAGCGCAGAAGGAATCAAGATAATGATTTCAGGTCGTCTTAACGGAGCTGAAATGGCACGTTCAGAAAGTTTCAAAGAAGGACGTATTCCTCTTTCAACTTTTAGAGCAGATATTGATTACGCTATTGACGAAGCTCACACCACCTACGGACGTATGGGTATAAAAGTGTGGATTATGAAAGGCGAAATCTATGGTAAAAGAGAATTATCACCTTTAGTAGGAATGACAAAGAAAACTTCAGGAGGTAATTTTTCGTCAAAATCAAACGACAAGCCTGCGGGAGCCCCTAAAAAAGCGCGTAGGAAAAAGTAATTTAAAAAAGAACAAGAAAGATGTTACAGCCAAAAAGAACGAAATATCGTAAGCAGCAGAAAGGCAGAATGAAAGGAGTTGCCCACAGAGGAGCTCTTCTTTCAAATGGTATGTTCGGTATAAAATCTTTAGACTCAGCTTTTATTACATCGCGCCAGATAGAGTCAGCCCGTGTGGCAGCGACCCGTTATATGAAACGTGAGGGACAGCTTTGGATAAAGATATTCCCAGATAAGCCAATCACTAAGAAGCCTTTGGAAGTACGTATGGGTAAAGGTAAAGGTGCAGTAGAGTACTGGGCAGCAGTAGTAAAACCAGGACGTATAATGTTTGAGGTCGGCGGTGTGCCATTAGACGTAGCAAAAGAAGCGCTACGATTGGCGGCACAAAAGCTACCTGTAAAAACAAAATTCGTGGTAGCAAGAGATTATCAAAATTAATTAAAGAACAATGAAACAGTCTGAAATTAAAGAATTGACAATAACTGAGCTACAGGATAAGCTTGGTGAGTATAAGAAATCGTATGCAGATTTGAAAATGGCACACGCAATTTCGTCATTAGAAAAACCCATTCAATTACGTAACGTAAGAAGAACGATTGCGAGATTGGCGAGTGAGCTAACAAAACGTGAATTACAATAATTCGAACCTGCCTTATGGAAAAAAGAAATTTAAGAAAAGAAAGAATAGGGGTTGTTACAAGCAACAAGATGGATAAATCAATAGTAGTTTCAGAAGTGAAACGCGTAAAACACCCTATGTATGGTAAGTTCGTGTTGCGCACAAAGAAATATGTAGCGCATGACGAGAAAAACGATTGCAATATTGGCGATACAGTGCGCATAATGGAAACACGCCCACTTAGTAAAACCAAATGTTGGAGATTAGTTGAAATCATTGAAAGAGCTAAGTAATTATGGTACAACAGGAATCAAGATTAAAAGTAGCCGACAATACTGGGGCGAAAGAAGTACTAACTATACGTGTGTTAGGTGGTACTAAACGCCGTTACGCATCAGTAGGCGATAAGATTGTAGTTACCGTGAAAGATGCTACCCCTAACGGAAACGTGAAAAAAGGACAAGTATCGACTGCGGTGGTAGTAAGAACTAAAAAAGAAGTACGCCGTGCCGATGGTTCTTATATCCGATTTGACGAGAATGCTTGCGTTCTTCTGAACGCGGCTGGTGAGATGAGAGGTACCCGTGTATTCGGACCTGTAGCAAGAGAGCTTCGTGATAAACAATTTATGAAGATTGTCTCATTAGCACCAGAAGTGCTTTAATTTCTAAAAAGTAATTTGATGAAAGTAAAAATTAAAACAGGAGATACTGTAAAAGTAATTGCAGGTAACCACAAAGGCGATCAGGGTAAGGTGTTACGCATCGACCGTGAGAAAAACAGAGCTATAGTGGAGGGCGTAAATGAGGTGTCTAAACACACTAAACCAAGCGCTAAAAATCCTCAAGGCGGTATCGTAAAAAAAGAAGATTATATCCACATTTCTAACCTTTCACTTATAGATCCTAAGACGAAAGAAACTACACGTGTAGGTTATGAAGTGAGAGATGGTAAAAAAGTGCGAGTTTCTAAAAAATCTAATGTAGTAATATAATATGGCTTACGTACCTAGATTAAAACAAGAATACAGAGAGCGTGTAATAGCGGCTCTAAAAGAAGAATTTGGCTATAAGAACGTGATGCAGGTTCCTAAACTTGAAAAAATAGTCGTGAGCCGTGGCGTAGGTTCAGCAGTAGCTGATAAAAAGCAAATAGATTATGCTATCGATGAGCTTACTAAAATCACAGGACAGAAAGCAATTGCCACTTACTCTAAAAAAGACGTAGCATCATTTAAACTACGTAAAGGTATGGCAATAGGCGCTAAAGTGACTTTGCGTGGCGAAAGAATGTATGAGTTCTTAGACCGTCTTATCACTACTGCCCTTCCACGAGTAAGAGATTTTCAAGGAATTAAAGCTACTGGTTTTGACGGTAGAGGTAATTATAATTTGGGAATTACTGAACAAATTATTTTCCCTGAAATTGATATTGACAAAATCAATAAAATAGCAGGGATGGATATTACCTTTGTTACATCGGCACATACCGATAAAGAAGCTAAATCATTATTAAGCGAATTAGGATTACCTTTTAAAAAGAACTAAGAATATGGCTAAAGAATCAATGAAAGCCCGCGAGGTGAAAAGACAAAAGTTAGTAGCAAAATATGCTGCTAAACGTAAAGCACTAAAAGAAGCTGGTGACTATGACGCCCTTCAGCTTCTTCCTAAGAATGCATCGCCTGTACGTTTGCACAATCGTTGCAAACTAACAGGACGACCTAAAGGATATATGCGCACTTTTGGAATTTCACGTGTCTTATTCCGCGAAATGGCTAATAAAGGATTAATTCCTGGCGTTAAAAAAGCAAGTTGGTAATAATTAAAAGGACAAAATTATGTACACAGATCCTATCGCAGATTATTTAACAAGAATTAGAAATGCTAATAATGCAAGGCATAGAATAGTAGAAATACCTGCTTCAAAACTTAAAAAAGAAATTACTAAAATTCTTTTTGATCAGGGTTTTATTTTGAGCTATAAATTTGAAGAAGGTACTGTACAAGGTACTATCAAAATAGCTTTGAAATACGATAAAGTTACTAAAGAGCCCATTATTAGGCATATAGAAAGAGCCAGCCGCCCAGGACTTAGAAAGTACGCAGGCGCTGATAACCTACCCCGTGTGTTGAACGGCTTAGGCATAGCTATCATCTCTACTTCGCAAGGAGTGATGACTGGCAAAAAAGCGAGAGAGCTAAACATAGGTGGTGAGGTGATTTGTTACGTTTACTAATCAATTTTAAAAAAAGACAATAAACAATGTCAAGAATAGGTAAAGCACCCATCAATATTCCTGCAGGAGTTACCGTTACTATAAAAGATAGCGTAGTGACTGTAAAAGGGAAATTAGGCGAATTAACCCAAGAGGTTAAAGACATTGCTGTAAAGCAAGAGGATGGACATTTAGTGTTTGAACCCACTGATAACACCAAGGAACAAAATGCTAAGCACGGTTTATACCGTGCCTTAGTACACAATATGGTGGTAGGTGTATCAGAGGGTTTCACTAAAGAATTAGAGTTAGTCGGGGTAGGGTATCGTGCTACCAACCAAGGTCAGAAATTAGATTTGGCTTTAGGTTTTTCGCACAATATACTTCTCGAATTGCCTCAAGAAATTAAACTTGAGACAGTGAACGAGAAAGGTAAGAACCCTATCATTAAATTAACTTCTCACGACAAACAACTCTTAGGACAGGTAGCTGCTAAAATACGCAGTTTCCGTAAACCAGAACCTTACAAAGGTAAAGGTGTGAAGTTCGTAGGAGAAGTATTGAGAAGAAAAGCAGGTAAATCAGCTTAATAGTTAGAACTATGGCATTATCAAAAATACAAAGAAGACAACGTATCAAGAGCAGAATCAGGAAAGTAGTCAGAGGAACTGCAGAGCAACCTCGTTTGGCTGTTTTCAGGAGCAATAATGAGATCTATGTACAAATCATAGATGATACCAAAGGGACTACCCTATTAGCGGCATCGTCACGCGATAAAGAATTAAGTGCTGTAAGCGGTACGAAAATTGAAAAAGCTGCTATGGTGGGTAAGGCTATTGCTGAGAAAGCCCTCAAGCAAGGTATTGAAAAAGTATCATTTGATAGAGGGGGCTACCTCTACCACGGACGTGTAAAATCATTAGCAGAAGGTGCTAGAGAAGGCGGACTAAAATTCTAATAAACTATGTATCAGAAATATAAAAATGTAGAATATGTGAAACCAAGCGGTTTGGAACTAAAAGACCGCTTGGTAGGGGTACAACGCGTTACCAAAGTAACGAAGGGTGGCCGCGCTTTTGGATTCTCTGCTATCGTAGTAGTAGGTGATGAAAACGGTGTAGTAGGACACGGATTAGGAAAATCAAAAGAAGTATCGGAAGCTATTGCAAAAGCTGTAGAAGACGCAAAGAAAAACCTTGTACGCATTCCGCTAAACGGCACTACTTTGCCTCACGAACAAAAAGGTAAGTTTGGTGGTGCTCGTGTTTTCTTGCAACCTGCTACAGAAGGTACTGGAGTAATAGCTGGTGGTACAGTACGTGCCGTATTGGAGTCAGTAGGTATCCATAACGTACTATCAAAATCGCAAGGTTCTTCAAACCCTCACAACGTGGTAAAGGCTACTTTTGATGCTTTGTTGCAATTGCGTAGTGCAAAAACAGTTGCAGAACAACGAGGAATTTCTTTAGAAAAATTGTTTAAAGGTTAATATTTGTAGCAATGGCAAAAATCAGAGTAACACAAATTAAGAGTAGCATCAAACGTCCTAAAACCCAAAAACTTACTTTGGAGGCATTAGGGCTAAAACGCATCGGCTTTACAGCTGAGCACGAGGCTACCCCGTCCATTCTTGGAATGATAAATAAAGTAAAACACTTAATTTCTGTAGAAGAAGTTAAATAATATTTTTGTACAAAGTTATGAACTTGAGTAATTTACAACCCGCTGAGGGTTCAGTACACAGAGAAGGGAAGCGCGTAGGTCGCGGACAAGGTTCAGGAAAAGGAGGAACCTCTACCCGTGGTCATAAAGGTGCTAAATCACGCTCAGGCTTTTCACATAAGATTGGTTTTGAGGGTGGACAAATGCCTTTGCAAAGACGCGTACCAAAATTCGGTTTCAAGAACTTTAACCGCAAAGAATACGTAGGTATCAATCTTTCAAAACTACAAGAATTAGTAGATGCTGGAAGAATTGCGGATAAGGTAGATGTAGAAACCTTAGTTCAGCTACACATCGTAAAGAGAAACGACTTAGTGAAAATCTTAGGTGGTGGTGAGCTAAAAGCCAAACTAAAAATATCTGTTCATAAGTTTACAGCTGGCGCCAAAGCAGCCATTGAAGCCGTAGGCGGGGAAGCCGTAACCTTGTAAAATCTAATTTATGAAGAAGTTTATCGAGAATCTGACCAACATTTGGAAAATAGAGGAGTTAAAAAATAGAATTATTTTAACCCTCGGAATCCTGTTAGTTTATCGTTTTGGGGCTCATATAGTACTCCCAGGAATTGACTCAGCTCAGTTACACGAGCTAGCAAACAGAACCTCAGGGGGTGGGCTACTTGACATCTTGAATGCCTTTACAGGTGGGGCGTTTTCTAATGCTTCGGTATTTGCACTTGGGATTATGCCTTACATCTCGGCTTCTATCGTAGTGCAATTGATGGGTATTGCTATTCCTTACCTTCAAAAGCTACAGAAAGAGGGCGAGAGTGGGCGAAGAAAGATAAACCAAATCACTCGATGGCTTACGATTGCAATATGTATTGTGCAAGCACCTGTTTATTTATACGGTATCAACCGCTTAGGGGTGCCAGATTCGGCATTCTTGCTTGGCAAAGGTCTCAACTTTATCATACCAGCGGTAACTATATTAGTAACAGGTACTATTTTTGCAATGTGGTTAGGTGAGAAAATCACTGACAAAGGAATTGGCAATGGTATATCACTACTCATTATGGTAGGTATCATAGCACGTTTGCCACAAGCATTTGCTTCAGAAGTTGCTTCGCGATTGACAGCTTCAAACGGAGGACTAATGCTTATCCTAATAGAAGTAATTCTTTGGTTTGTAATTATATTGCTTTGTATATTTCTTATCAAAGCAGTACGACAAATACCAGTGCAATACGCACGAAGAACTGCTGATGGAGGTAGTGCTGCTGTAGAGAAGAATATCTTTGGAGCACGCCAATATATACCTTTGAAACTGAATGCGGCAGGGGTTATGCCTATTATCTTTGCGCAAGCATTGATGTTTATCCCTGCAACAGTAGCCGGACTATCGCAGTCGGAATTTGCAAAAAGTGTTCAAGCAGCCTTTTCTGATATATTCGGATTTTGGTATAACCTGCTATTTGCAGCTATGATTATACTTTTTACGTATTTTTATACTGCGATAACAGTACCTACTAATAAGATGGCTGATGATCTGAAGAGAAGTGGAGGCTTTATACCAGGGATACGCCCAGGAAAAGAAACAGGAGATTATCTCGACAAAATAATGTCGCTTATCACCTTGCCTGGTTCAATTTGTATCGCTTTGGTGGCTATTTTCCCTTCACTGCTTAAGATTATTGGTATGCAAGATAAATGGGCGTTATTCTACGGAGGTACCTCATTGCTTATCTTGGTAGGGGTTGCGATTGATACAATGCAACAAGTAAACTCATATCTGCTAAATCGCCATTATGACGGTTTGATGAAAACAGGTAAAAACAGAAAAGTAGTATCTTAATTAATTATATGGCTAAACAAGCAGCAATAGAACAAGACGGAACCATTGTAGAAGCCCTTTCGAATGCGATGTTCAGAGTAGAACTAGATAATGGGCACGTAGTGATAGCACACATCTCAGGAAAAATGCGTATGCACTACATCAAACTACTACCGGGAGATAAAGTGAAGCTGGAGATGAGTCCGTACGACTTAAGTAAAGCACGTATCACTTACCGTTACTAAGGTATTAATTAAGAGAATTCTTCAATGATTTTGATGATTAATTTCTCACAGATTTTAAGTAAAAGCTAAAATCTGTGAGGAATTATAATCATAAAATAGAATTTTTATTTGCGACCTTTTTTAAGGGTGAATTATCTGATAATCAGAATATTAATTAGGATAAAACACCTTTAGGGAAGAATGTGCCTAACTAATTGATTGTATTTTTTATAGTGAAAAATATCGCTATTACAAAAAAAAATCGTAGTTTTGCACACTCATATTGATATAAACAAAACGAAATGAAAGTTAGAGCATCAATTAAAAAAAGAAGTTCTGAGTGCATTATAGTACGCAGAAAAGGACGATTGTACGTAATTAATAAAAAAAATCCTAAATTTAAACAACGACAAGGATAATTATGGCACGAATTGCAGGTATTGACTTACCAAAAAACAAGAGAGGGGTTATTGGTTTAACCTACATTTTTGGTATCGGAAAGAGTAGAGCTAAAGAAATTTTAGGCAGAGCTCAAGTAAACGAAGACACTAAAGTAAGCGAGTGGAATGATGACGAAATCAGTCGTATTCGCGAGGTAGTTGCGTCTTATAAAATTGAGGGAGAGTTGCGCTCGGAAGTACAACTAAACATCAAACGTTTGATGGATATTGGTTGCTACCGTGGTATTCGCCACCGTAATGGTTTGCCACTACGTGGACAGAAAACAAAGAATAACTCTCGCACAAGGAAAGGTAAAAGGAAAACTGTGGCTAATAAGAAAAAAGCAACTAAATAATAAGTAGTTAAGTATGGCAAAACAAAATGCAAAACAAAATGCAAAGGTCTCTAAGAAGAGAAAAGTAATCGTAGAGACAGTAGGCGAGGCACACGTTTCAGCTACTTTTAACAATGTGATTGTTTCTCTTACAAATAAGAAAGGAGACGTTATCGCTTGGTCATCAGCTGGTAAAATGGGCTTTAGAGGCTCAAAGAAGAACACGCCTTATGCAGCCCAAGTAGCAGCAGAAGATGCTGCAAAAGTAGCTTTCGATGCGGGTCTTAAGAAAGTAAAAGTATACGTGAAAGGACCTGGTAATGGTAGAGAATCTGCTATCAGAACTATTCACAATGCAGGTATAGAAGTAACAGAAATTATAGATGTTACTCCGCTTCCACACAACGGATGCCGCCCACCAAAGAAACGTAGAGTATAATTTCGTTTTTAACACTAATAACAAACAAAGAAAGGTTATTAATTATCGAAGGAATGCCTTAATTCATAATCACCTTTCAGTTAAATAATAAAAAATGGCAAGATATACAGGACCAAAGACAAAAATAGCTCGTAAATTTGGCGAAGCTATCTTTAAAGAAGATAAATCTTTTGAAAGGAAAAATTATCCTCCTGGACAGCACGGTGTAGCACGCCGCAGAGCAAAACGCTCAGAATATGCTATCCAGCTTCAAGAAAAGCAAAAAGCAAAATATACTTATGGAATCCTTGAAAAACAATTCCATAACTTATATGAAAAAGCGAAGAGGAGTAGACACGTAACAGGTGAAGTGCTTTTGCAACTATGCGAATCACGCCTTGATAACGTAGTATATCGTATGGGTATCGCTCCTACTCGTAGCGCGGCACGCCAGTTGGTATCGCACAGACATATAACCCTAAACGGAGAGATTGTAAATATTCCGTCATATTTACTTAAACCAGGGGATGTAGTAGGCGTACGCGAAAAATCAAAATCTTTAACAGTAATTGAGAATTCATTGGCTGCATCAAGTAAAGTATACGAATGGCTTACTTGGAACCCAGAAAAATTAGAAGGTACTTTTGTAGCCGTACCACAAAGAATTCAGATTCCTGAAAATATTAAAGAACAGTTAATCGTAGAGTTGTACTCTAAATAATAAATAAAAGACAGCAGTCAAATTATGGCATTATTTAACTTTCAAAAACCAGATAAAGTTATAATGATTGAATCATCGGATTTCGAGGGGCGATTTGAGTTTCGCCCTTTGGAACCCGGATATGGTTTAACTATTGGTAACGCATTACGCAGGGTGATGCTTTCTTCATTAGAAGGTTTCGCTATTACTTCTGTGAAATTTGATAAAGTAGAACACGAATTTTCTACTATATCAGGTGTCAGGGAAGATGTTACTGAAATCATTCTGAACTTGAAACAAGTGCGTTTCAAACGTCAAGTGGAAGATGTAGAAGAAGAAAC
>NZ_KN389988.1:0-739 GCF_000213295.2 Capnocytophaga sp. oral taxon 329 str. F0087 | reverse complement strand
GTGGAAGATGTAGAAGAAGAAACCGCTACTATTAGCGTTTCTGGTAAAAAACAATTGACTGCCGGTGATTTTCAAAAGACCCTTTCAGGTTTCCAAATTCTGAATCCAGACCTTGTGATTTGCAATATGGAAACGACTGCTTCTTTCTCAATGACAATTACTATAGAAAAAGGTCGTGGTTATGTGTCAGCAGAGGAGAATGCGAAACCTAACGCAGCTATAGGAGTTATCGCTACAGATTCGATATTTACTCCTGTAAAGAACGTTAAATACTCTATTGAAAATTATCGTGTTGAACAAAAAACAGACTACGAGAAATTAGTCTTTGAAATAAAAACAGATGGTTCAATCCATCCAAAATTCGCTCTTACTGAAGCAGCTAAGACTCTGATACATCACTTTATGTTGTTCTCTGATGAGAGAATAACCTTAGAAGCTGATGAGGTAGCTCAAACAGATGCATACGATGAAGAGTCGCTACATATGAGACAGCTATTGAAAACGAAGCTAATAGATATGGATTTATCTGTTAGAGCACTTAACTGCTTAAAGGCAGCTGAAGTAGAAACTCTTGGAGACTTGGTTTCGTTTAACAAAGCAGACCTTATGAAGTTTAGAAACTTCGGTAAAAAATCTTTGATAGAATTAGATGAATTAGTAGCTAACAAAGGTTTAGTATTTGGTATGGATATATCAAAATACAAATTAGATAAAGATTAACTCGCTCTTGAATTATTTT